>JBAZCJ010000026.1:0-14984 GCA_041671005.1 Candidatus Woesearchaeota archaeon
GGGACCTAGAAGGTTAATCCTGTGCCACCTTGTCTGATTAGTTTTCTGCGCATATCTGAAAGGTATGAAATGTAGTATATAAAGGTTTCTCATTTCACTATCTTCACTATCTTTGATAGTGAAAAGATATTAATATCGAACGCGCATCCTAATGTTATTACTTGTTAATAACAAAACGAGTAATGATGAAAATTAGCAGAAAGGTGAAATTAAAATGACAGACATACCATATAGCGTAGGATTTTTTGTAAGCAAGATTAATAGTGCTATTAATGCAGCAAGAATATTAAATGGCCAATATAATCAAACTAAGGGATTAATTGAAAAAATTACTGCTCATCAAAAGGAGTTAAACCAGACTCCTACTTATTCAGCTACTCCTGACACAACTGGACAATATCCTGTCTTTACTCGATTTGGAATTGATGCTTCTTATGTTGAAACTGTTCGAAACCCACAAAATACTACACAAAGTAGTTCTGATCTAAGAGTATGTCCAACAACAGTAGGACCATTTCCAACAGCACCACCTGTTTTTTATAATAATGCTCAAAAAATAGAACATTCACAAAAACCATTACCAGAATCACGAAGAATAGCAACTGCACCAGAACCTCCGCAAGTTAATGCTATGGTTCCTACAGGATACAGACAATCTGATGAACCTCAGGAAACTGGAATAGTTCCATATGGTCAACAGGATTACCAACAAAATACTGCCCCAGAAACTGTAATTATACCATATAATGCTCGTAAACAACAACAAGAACCAAAAAAAGAAAGTGCTTTAGCTACTTTTGGAAGATGGTTGGGAATAGTTCCAAAAACTACTCCGATTCAAGAAGAAGACGATTTAGAAGAAAGAATACAGATTGTTTATCCTACTCCAGTTATGACAAGAATTAAACCAAAAGATTCTTTTAATGAACCTCTTGAAGCAGAAGTTTATTCTTCTTCACGAATTGTTGAACCAACTCCTGTTAAACCTGCGCCAACAGTAGAAAAAACAGCTGTGTACAGGTTACCAATTCAAAAAATCAGCGGCCCTAATGGTGAAACATATCATTGTATTTCATTAGATGCAACAAATGATTTAGAAGGAATAGCTGAAACATCAAATGGAAAAGAAATAGATAGCGGTAAGAGAAGATATCTCTTGCTTGTCACACCAGATCCTGTGTTTACAGAATTAGGTGGTGCAGCAAAATCTTCTCAAGCACATCCCCTAACAGAAGCATATTTAGTGAGATACTTAAATCCTGAAGAATTAACTCAATCTTCAACTCTGATAGGATATAAAATAAGAATAAGGACCTCACAAGAGGGAAATTATATATATAAAAGTAGAATATATCAACGGGAATGTAGAACCGAAAGCAATACTAAATCAGAAGATCCGTTTAGTTTTTTTAATTTTTTCACAAACTGGGGAAAGAGAGAGTATGAAGGATTACAAGACCCCTTACCATTGTTAGAAGCAATGATTGATTTTGGAACATTATCTTTTAAATCTCCAACTCAATTAAGCACGTTTACACCAAATAAAAAGGCTGAATTAAAAGTAATATTAAAACCAACGTATTATCAGGGGAATTCAGACTATTATTTAGAGATTAGTACAAAGGAAATTGTTCCTACTGGTGAAACAAGTCTTCCTTCAGCACAAGGAATGTTAAGCAAAGCAGGAGATTATTTAGGTGCAGTAATAGGTAAAACGTTAATAGAAGAAGTAAGTAGACTAAAAAGATTAAATGAAACGTTAACATCCGAAGAAGCATCTTTACATGAGCAGGCTAAAAAACAACGAGAGAATTTACTCGCTCAATTTTAATTTTTTTTATTCTTCTTATTTTATTTATTCTTAAAAGCATATATCTTCGAAAATCCAAAAGCTTAAATATTCCAATCTTCCAGAGAAAAGGTATGAAGTATATAGTTAAGACAGATGTAAAGAAGCTACAGCTTCCAAAACGATTGCCAATATCTGAAAAAGGTGATTTTGGAAAAGTACTGCTTATTGGCGGAAGTCAGGATTATGTTGGTGCAGTTGCACTCGCAGGCATAGCAGCATTAAGAAGTGGTGTTGATAATGTTACAGTTGCAGCACCTGCAAAAGTTGCATGGGCACTCAACACATTTGCACCTGACCTTATTACAAAAAAATTTGATTGCCTTTTCTTTGATAAAAAACAAGTAAATTCTGTTGTTAAATTTGCTAAAGATTATGATGCTGTCTTAATTGGTAATGGGATTGGCAGAAAATCACACCAATTTTGTGTCGAAGTTATTAAAAAAATTAGTGCAATGAACAAACCATTAGTTATCGACGCTGATGCTATCAAAGCAATTAACCTAAAAGATTGTAAAAATGCAATATTAACGCCACACAAACGAGAATTTCAAATGCTTCTGGAAAATACACATATTAGAAAATTACAGTTACAAAAGTATATTGGAACTAATGTTATTATTCAAAAAGGGAATGTAGATGTTATTTATACAAAAGGAAAGATTAAGTATAATAAAACAGGCAATCCTGGAATGACTGTTGGCGGAACAGGAGATATTCTTGCTGGCCTTTCAGTTGGATTTTATGCTCAAACAAAAGATCCATGGAATAGTGCAATAGCAGCAGCATATATCAATGGGATGTGTGGGGACATTATTCGTGGAGAAATAGGGGAGGGACTTATCGCAAGCGACATGCTAAAAAAAATAGCATGGCTTATTGAAGATACGTTTGGAAAGGAAAAAGAGTAATTCTTCAATTATTTTTCTGAAATAGGATGTTTATTCTCATGTTTTATATGTTCTCTAAGCTTTTTTAAGGGCAAAGTTATTAAATGAACTGAAATTTGTTTGATATATGGATCACGATCAGTACCTTGAATTAAAGAAAAAAGCACATACATTGCCTCATCTTGTTCGAATTGGAAAAGCAGGATTAAGTCAAACAGTTATTGAAGAAATTATTAAACAGATAAAAGTCCATCATTTAGTCAAAATTAAATTTCTTAAAAATTTTATGGATGATACACCTAAAACAAAACGAGAAATAGGTGATGAACTTGCTACAAAAACAAATTCTACCCTTATTGCCTTAGTGGGGAATACAGTTGTATTGTATAAATAGTAAAATAAATAGTAACCTTTTCCTTTAAAGCCAATCACGCAACATTTATATACCGATTTATTCAGAAAATACCGTATGTCCACATCCAGCGAACTTTTGAAGGAATTTGGGTTTAAAGAAGAAGAAATGGAATCTGGCATGGACTTTAAAGGTCATGCAATTTATTCCTTAACAGGATTTCCTGTCCCTAAATTAACATTTAAAGTAGTTCATCAAATATTTAATCAATCAATTGAAGAAAATTACTTTTGGCTTATTGAATTTATGAGAACACATGAAGGATATCCTGATCTCACCAAAATCACTGATTTATTTACTGCATCTGAACACTCTTCATTTTTTGGAAATGCGCAACAGCGATTAGGATTACAACAAGATAAAGTCTCCCAATTTCTTGCAACAATTGGAAAAATGGTCAAAGAACTTTTCCAATTAGTTCGTGAACTTCGTATACTTGATGAACGATTAAATTATTATGAAGATAGTAATAATCCAAATAGTAAATCCAGAGAAAGTGCTGAAATTACACTAAAAGGAATATGGATAGACCTTGTTGAACAAGGATCAAAAAATCCTGCTTCTGTTTACGGCATGGCACGAGAATTACAATTTACTGTTTTACCTGACTTATTTTTTAGTATTCACCCAAATGTTGTTGAAGATGTTGACAAAGCAGTTGATGATCTTGACTTTAACAGAAAAGTGAAAGAAGTTTTGAAAAGAAAATTGCGTACATTTATGGAATGGAAGAGAACTACCCATCATGAAGTTAAAAACAGAAGAATATTCACATTAAAATATCTTCGCCAGCATTTTGATATTATCAAAATGTACATGCATTGGGTTAAGCCATATCTTCGCAATATTAAACGACTTCAAATGATTAATCAAACTCAATCAGTTGATTTGATTGCTGCATTTGAAGGTTCACTTGTTGAAATTGAAGTACTTGCAAAAAAATTACCAACAAACATGCGTTATGGACGACAAATGATTTCAAATAAAAATATCTATGCTGTTGTTCTCATCCATATTTCTTATCGATCTACACCACAAATGTCTTTTCAACAAGAATACCAAAAAGGACCATTGCATGTTGGAAAAACAGATTTGACACTTCGAGCATATTCATGGGATCAAAAAAAAATAGATACATATCTAAAAATGAAACAAAAAGAAGATTTAGATCTTCTTTCTCTTGTGGATGGCAGTGTCAAAGCAGCACTTGAAGCATTAGGTGATGAACTTGAGCGATATCTCCAAGAAGCAGGTGATGAAACACCATTTAGCGGTACAAAAAAGAAAGAAGAAAAAACTGTAGGAAAGGTACAATCCACTGCAGACCCATTTGTTTCTATTGTTAAAGGATTTGGAGAAATCTTTAAACCTCTTTCCTTTGGACTTGGAGAAAAAGCAACAAAGGAAAAACCAGTAGCGAATGAACAAGTGTTGGATAATGAATCAAAAATAGCTGGAAAAGTTGCATCCGACGCATGTTATCAAATTTACAAAGAGTTCAAAAAGAAGAATGGTATGGTCCACTGGTAATAGTAAATGAAATTAATAGTTGCCAAATGTTTCGCATAATAGGATAATAAACGCAAATCTATTTAGCAATGTTTAATCGCGTTTACTATAACATTGTTTAATTGCTTTTACAATACATAATATATTTTCTTGACGGATTTGTAGTAAAGTTTTATATATTTCTACCCCTTTACAGTGAATATGGATTATGATGAAAACATAGTTAGTGAACGACTATCCACTATGAGTCCTGAAGAAAGAATAAAATACCTTGAAAAAGTTTCTCAAGATGCAAAACAAGAACTACAACACACTGAAAAAGTATTAAAACAATCTCAAGATCTTCTTGAAAGAAATCGTGCAGAACTTATGAAACGTGCACTTCTTGAACAACAAAAAACACTTCATGAACAAGAAGAAAAAAAACATTTTGAACAACAAAATCATGAATTGACACGATTATTTGACAACGAACAACAAGGACTTGAAGGATCTGTGCAAGAAGCACCACGACTTCCTGAATCTCATAAGATAGTGGGGTTATACAATCGTATACAAGAACTAAAAGACGCTGACCATACTTCTATGTATGTTCAAAATACTGTTCAAGAAATTCGACGAGAAGCAGGTGAAATTCTCAGTCAATACAAACAGATGCCCGAAGAAATAAAAGAAATTGCTAGTGCAACATATCGGTTATCAAAAGAATTGCTAGGAGAAAATGCAATAGATACAAAAAAGTATTTTCCGTGAATTAAATTTATTTACGATTACCGAAACCATTAAATATCACATTTTCTACGAAATAGCTTATGCAATTTGGAACTGGTTATTTTGGATCTGAACGAAACTATGCAACTACTGGAGCAAGCGTTGCTGATGCATATATGGGTAACTTCCCTGGGACATCTGGTCCTAACATTGAAGGAACGCAAACTGCTCAAATAGGTGTCAAAGAACTTGGTATGTCTGTTACAGAAGGAAACAGATTTGGAAGCTTAATTCAAACAACCTCTCAAGCAATCAGATTAGGAACTGGAAAAATTGAACTTGCAACGATTCAAGGAGGCAGTGAACCTGGGGGTGCAGAAGGATATGGCCATGAAGCACGACTTGCACTACGAGAACTTGCACGCGCAAACACGATTAGTTATACCAGCGTTCATACTCCTGCTAATACTGTTGGAAACCTTTCTGGCTATAATTATCAAGAACGTGGATTTAATGATGAGTACAGACATCGAAGCATGGAAGAAGTCAAAAAAGCAATTGAATTTGCTGGAGACGTAGGAGCTGGCGCTGTTGTTGTACACACAGGAGAAGCATTAAGAGATATTTCTTCTGCACCCTGGAACAAAGAAGTTGCACCAGGAGTTAAACAATTTCTTAGTTATGAAGAAGAACCAGGAAGACAAGTTTTGTACATGGTAGATGATAGAACAGGTAAATTAATTACAGAAGTCAGAAAAAGCCAGGTTGTTTATGAACCTCAATTTAAAACCAAATTCAATCCTGCTACAGGATTTGAAGAATATGTAGACAAAGACGGCAAATTTTTAGATGAACAAAAAGAAGAAGACCTATTTAACAGAATTCCTGAATGGGATTCTGAACATGTTAGGTTCAAAACTCAACGAAGAGGATGGGATTATTTTGTGAATCTTGCTGACAGATGGAATAAAAAATATGGGCGAAAAGACATGCGGGGAGACAATAATCCTTGGACTCCGGAAGAGTTATTTTTCAGAAAACAATTAGAGATGCAGATTTTACAAGCACGAGGAAGCTCACTGTACCACGGTCGTATGTATGATGATTATCAAAAAGGAAGAAAAGAACTTTTAAAAGCTCAAGAATATTATGAAAAATTAGAAAAATCTGTTCCAAAAGAAGAATTATGGAAAATAATGATTGAAGATCCAATTATGAGCAGATATGTAGGAGGTCACGAATTTGTAGGCAAAGAAAGAAAATTACCTACACAAATTATCAAAGAACATCTTACAGACGTTGACAGACAAATGAAATATACTCATGAAGCTTCTGCTGCAGCTGATGCTAACGCAGATCAATATGCTGAAACAATTAAACATGTTCAACCTGTCCATAGATATGCAAAAGATAAAACATCTTGGAGTTATGCACAAGCAGGTCTTGTTGCACTAGAAGAAACAAAAAGAAATCCACATGCAAACCAAGACATTTTTGTTGCACCTGAAAACTTATTTCCTGAAATGGGATATGGAACACACCCTGATGAACTTATTGAATTAGTTACACAAGCACGACGAAAAATGGTTGAAATGTTAACCAAAAAACAAATTCAAAATCCTAATGAAATACGAGATGATCAAGGAAATTTACAGATGATTAATAATCCCCATTATCAAGGATTAGCTGAAGACGAAGCAAAAAAACTTGCAGACAGACACATTAAAGCAACATTTGATACTCAGCATTTAGGTATGTGGTGGGCACATTTCCAGCCTAAACCTGGAGAAACACAAGATCAACGAAAAGAACGTTTTGATGGATGGTACAAAGAACAAGTCCAAAAACTTGAAAAATCTGGAATTATTGGACATATCCACGCAGTTGATGCAATGGGTTCTGGTCATCATCACCTCCCTATTGGGGAAGGTAATCTTCCCGTTAAATGGACTTTAGAATATTTGAAAAGTAAAGGGTACAAAGGAACCATGATTTCTGAGGGATGGGAAGAAAACAGAGTAGACCCAGGAAGACAATTAACAGCATCTTGGAGACATTTAGGAACAAATGTTGGGAGCGGATTTGCTATTGGTGCTCCTTCACGAGCATGGCAAGACGTACAATTTGGTTACTTTAACCAAATGCAAAGTCCTTATTTTATTTTTGGTTCTTACAGTCCAAGCAATGATTGGCAATTATGGAGTCAAGTACCATTAGAATAAAATAAAGAATAAATAAAAGGAAATAAAATTCAATAATAAAAAATTAATAATCATATCCTTTTGATTTTAAGAACGGTTCTACATATTCATGGTTTGCAATTTTTCTTTTAGAATGAACAGGAGGTTTTTTCTGGTCTTCACATTCTTTACAAAAAACAAAATGCTTTCCTCTATCGACACGATGATCTGGACAGATATATTTTCTACAAAAATCACAAAAAATGTCAGTGTGCTGTTTGCACACATAACATCTGCCATCAACATGTGTTAAATAGCCCATGGGATTATTTTAACAATTTGTCTAATTGCTCAGACGGTTTCTTTTTTTGTACTGCCTGCTGTTGCTGTACTGCACGTGCCTGTGCTTCTAAATCAATACCTAATTCTTTTAATGCTTTTATATGCATCTGCATTAATTGTTCAACAATTCCAAGAATTTTTACCATTTCTTCTCGTTCTTTTGCTAATGTTGAAAGAGATCCTTTATGGAATCCTATTTGTTCATCTTTGCTCATTTGCGGAGCTTCTGGTTTTTTTGCTGTGGTCATACTAGCACCTCTATTTTTAATAGATATTAGAGATATTTAAAGTTTGTCAATATTATATGGGTTCAATACTCAAACAAACTTTTCTGCCGTTTGCCTGAAACTACATCATCAAAATTCTGATTGAAAAAGACAAGCAAAGAATCTGCAATAGGTTTCAATTGTTTTTCAATGTAATGATCATAATCTATTTTTGATTTTAACTTTTGTACAGGTTCTGGACCATTAACGGTAATGTAATACTCAATAACATGCGAATCAATCTTGTCCAACATTCGTGCTGCTTTTACATGAGGAGGAGTAATTTTTGTATATTCTGTTAAATCCTTACTCAATGTTTTTTTGTACATTAAAAAAGTGTCATGTTTCCCTGATTTTACTTCATCAACAAATTTTTTGATATATACTGCAACTTCTTGTTTTGCAAATATTTTTTTCAATAATGTCATCTGAAACTCTTTTGCACAATCTGTCCAATCTTTGCGTACTGTTTCTAACCCTACAATATCTAAATGCTCTGTTTTGCCATCTGTAATCATACCCGCATATCTTTTTTTTGCACCAACATCTGTACCTCTTAAATTAGGCATGACAAATCGGCTGTACACTTTTTCAAACTCAAGCTCTAAATACGATTTTCTGTTATATTCGTTTTTAACTCTTTTTTCAAAATGGTTTGTAATAAATAATGCAATTTTTTCTCCTATTTTATGTGCATCTGTATAAGATCCTGCTTTTGTTTCTACAAAAATAGAATCTGTATCTCCATAAATAACAGTATATCCCATTGTTTCAACTACTTGGGCTGTTTCTTTGACAATCATTTGGCCCCAAGAGGTAATTGCTCCTGCCATTTCAGGATTATAAAATCTACACATAGGGCTCGCTAAAACACCGTAGAAAGAATTCATAGTAATTTTAATTGCACCACTTGCAACTGCATCTTTTTTTTTCTTTGCAGCATCCCTCTGTTGCCACAAAGCATGAATTAGTTCGGGTAAAATGCCATCGTCATTTCTAAATTTAGCACCATTTGGAGCAACAACAGTGCCATCTTTTTGAAAACAGAGAGGATCAACATTAAAAGTTCTGATAATACTAGGATACAAACTTTTGAAATCACAAACAATAATGGAATCATAAATTCCAGGGGTAGATTCACGAACAAATCCTCCTTTGATTCTTTCCTCTCGTTCTGTAAATGAAAGAGAATTGCAGACATATCCTCTTTTCCTTGTTTCTCGAATATATAATGAATCCAATGATGCAATAGATGCACTCACTCTATCAATTTGCATGCCCGTCAACATTGAACGCTTGACAACAAGATTAATAAGATCTTTTTTTTCTAGAATTTCTAAAACTAATTCTGAATCTTTAAGATTATATCCTACTAATGCTTCAGGATTTTTTTTAAAAAGCTCTTCTATCTTAGCTCCTTTATCAGTATTAAAAGCAATTGCTTTTTTCTTACCTATAATTTCATGTGCAGCTGTATCTAATTTATAATCTTCTAGTTTAACAAAAGAATTTTTCAGCAATGCAATGCCATCAAGCACTTGCCTGCCAACAATGCTGACAGAAGAATCTTTCATAAACTGAGATTCAATCCTTACTTTTATTTCTTCTTCTGAACGGCCAATAACAAAAGGAATCTTATGATTTTTACATCGATCTCTTAATACTTTAAAATCAAAATCAACAACATTCCATCCTGTGACAATATCAGGGTCAATTGTTTGAACAGACGAGATAAACTCTTGTAACATTTCTTTTTCAGTTTTAAAGCAGATTGCATGTTTTACTGGCTTATCTGAAACTAATAACACTTTTTTAGTTGTTTTGTTTTCTGTATAATTTTTTGCAACTATAGATATTGAAAATATTATATCTGCTTTCATTGAAGTTTCAAGATCAAACGAAAGAACTGTTAATGTTGGCTCAAAGTGTGCAGGTGTAATCGTAGGTTCTTTATACACCCGATTAATATACTGCGTTTTTTCATATTCGCCTTCAATAGCAATACAGCCAAGAATGTTTTTATCAATAATTGTTCTATACACAAAACGAATATCAGCTTCATAACACACAATATCTTTTCCTTCAAATTCTTTTCTAATATCATGAACCATCTGAGGGACATCCAAAATAATTTTCACAACCTCTTTTTCGTGAAAATCCTTCATGTCTCCTTCTTCATATTCGAAAACTGTTTTTGTCTCCTTTGCTTTCTTCAAGTCAGACTGTTTTATATAAAAATAGGGTTTTGTTTCATTAATTGTAAGAAATGATTCACCGTTCTCTAACTTGCCATAAAAATAAATAAATGCCTTATTGCCTTCAATTTTATATGTCGGATCGATGATAAAGCCTTTCATATTGTCTTTTGTATTGTTCTTGTTTTTATATGTTGTTGAAAAAATAACATTTAAATAGACTGAGATCAACAAGAACCACATGAGTAAAAAAAATATTACCTTAATCCTCGTGATAGTATTGCTTTTTGTTGTTTCTTGCGAACAAAATAACACAGGGGTTCAAGAAGAACAGAAAACTGAAACCTCACAAACAGGAGATTTATTTGATGAAGTACTAGCAGGGCAAACTATAACAGATACCACAGAACCTCAAGAAGAAATACAAGAAAATACTGAAGAAAACGTCGAAACAGAACCTATTATTTCTGAAGATCAAGAAGAGCAGGAACCTGCGTATGATGATCCTTCATGCGGTGATGATATCTGCACTTATTACGAAACATATTCTTCATGCCCAGAAGACTGTAATAAATTAGAAGAGATAACATTAAATGATTATCCTGAATTTTTAGATGATCCTATTCTTGTTGTCGGAGACGAAGCATCAACAACAGATGTTATTACTGCAACTGTCATCAGCACATATCTTGTTGCTAATGGAATTACTCCCATAACAAAACTTGCAAGTGAAATAACAAGTTTCACAACAGATGATTTAATATTAATCGGAAGCCCATGCGAAAATGAAGCAATTGCAACACTTTTGCATTACACATCAGAAACCTGCAGTGACATTATTAATGGACAAAACAATGCAGTTATTAAACTACTTGTGAACCCCACAAATGAGATTATAATATTAACCGGGTATGACATTGGAGATACAAAAGATGCTAGTGCAATGCTTACTGACATGAACAATGCATACAATCTTAATGGGGCAGAAGAATGGATTAATCTTAACAGTGACGGCATTAACATGTATTTTTCAAAGAATTAACTTTTCAGTCAAAACAGAATCAAATATTTTATTTTTCATTTCTTTATATGCAAACTCTGCAAGAGGCTTTAAATTAACAATATCTTCTTCATTATATTTCACAAGCAATTCTAAATAATTTTCTTTTCCTGTTGCTTTGTACATGTTCCAAAGATATACTGCATCACTTCCTTTAATATCACTTACTTCTTCTGCACGTTTGATACCTAATTGTTTTTCTATTTTTTTCAATCCACCAGAAAAACCTAATTTTGCTAACACATGACGCAAATCAATATGCACCATATCTGGAATAGTATTTGGGTAATACTTATTGATTATTGGTAAATCAAAACTTGAACCATTAAACGAAATAATCATTTTATACTGCTGTAAAAGATTTTTAAGTACATGAGGGTCAAGATTTTTTCCTTTTACCATTGTTTTTGTTTCTCTCCCATCATAAATACCAACAACAGTAATATCTCCGTAGTAGCCACTGGTTTCAATATCAAGATAACAAGTTTCATCCTTAAACATATCATATAAGCGCCAATGTTCTGATTTAGGAAACAATTTACTCAAACGAACAGCATCGTTTTGTTGAAGAGCTTTATGTGCTACGGCAATTTGCTGATCATAAAGAACTTTTCTTGCATTTCCTATACTTTGGATGTTTTTTGTACCAACAAAGTCATCCCAATGAAGAATTTTTTGCTGCCACAACTTCTTTTCTGATGCTTGACTTATTTTATCAAGAAAAATAAAGCTATTTTTGATCATGTTATTTTTATTAAAAGCAAAATATATAAAGGTATTTCTTCAATGAGTGGTAGTGAAAAGAGGTGAGTGAGATTCCATTAACAATTATATGGAATTTGGGCATTGCACTGCTTTTAGGATTAATTGTTGGAATAGAACGAGAATTTCAACATTATAAGCAGCATATCCAGATTTTTGCAGGAATTAGAACATTTACTCTTATAGCACTTTTTGGTTGGCTTATTGGATTTCTTACTCAACAATTGGGAGAATTTACTCTTGTTCTGGTAGGTATTTCTGGGATGGTTATATTAAGCATGGTTACATATGTTGTTATGGTCTGGAAAAAAAATTTAATAGGAATTACTAATGAAATTTCAGCATTAATTGTTTTTCTCTTAGGAATCCTTGTATCTTATAATTTTATTTTAATTGCACTTATTTCTGCTGTTGTGATGACTACAATTCTTTCTTACAAATATTATTTGCACAAAATTGCGCAAAAGCTTCAGGTTGAAGAAATACATGCAGGATTAAAATTAGGAATTATTTCTGTTGTTGTACTCCCACTACTCCCAGACAAGTCTTATTCACTTATAGATATACCGTATACTGAAAACCTGTTCCAAATGTTTCCAAAATTTTTTTATTTTTTACAACATGCACAAATTTTTAACCCATTTAAAATTTGGTTACTCGTTGTCTTCATTTGTGCATTATCTTCTATAGGATATTTATTAATAAAAACTATTGGACCAAAAAAAGGTATTGGGATTACAGGAGCTATTGGAGGAATTGTTTCATCTACTGCTGTGACAAGCACATTTTCAACGCTTTCCAAAAAAGTAAAAACATACAACACATTTGCATTTGGAGTGATTATTGCATGGACTGTCATGCTTATTCGCACACTGTTTATTATTCTTATTCTCAATAAAACTCTTTTCTCTTCTGTTTTTAATGTTATTAGCCTTATGATTTTTACTGCCGCATGCTGTGCGACATATTTTTATTTACAAAGAACACAAAAAGGAAAAAAAACAGAAACATCTTTAGTACTCACAAGCCCATTTGCTCTTATTCCTGCATTGAAACTTACATTATTTTTTGTCGTCTTTTTATTTTTGTCAAAACTTCTCCAATACTGGCTCGGAAGCACAGGAATCTATGTTGCATGTGTCCTTGCAGCATTTACTGCAACTGATGCAACTATTATCAGTGTTGTAACACTTTTCTCTGCTGGAGAAATTTCACTTTCTGTCGCAGTAACAGGAGTCATACTTACCATAATGAGTGATGCAATTGGAAAAATTGGGATTACTTACTTTTTTGGAGAAAAACACTTTGCAAGATTAGTTGCGATTGCTGCAATAATTATTTTAACTGTTGCTGTTATTGGCTTATTAATTTTTTAATATTTTTTTATTCAATTTTATGTGTAGAAAAGTTTATATAATTCTTTTAAAACATCTGATTATGGACATATTTGAAAAAAAGTATGGATTCAAAGAAAATGAAAAAATAATTGCTTTTCACAGAAATAGAAGAATGTTTTGCATTTATAATAATAAATTGTACATTGCTGAACCAAAAGTACCATATTCTCACGCAGTTTGGTTTGAAAACGAAGGTTGGATTTCAAAGGAAAAAGACGAATTAATAAATGAAATAGTTAGGGGGATCATTGATAATACTGGAAACATTTATTTTTACATAGGATATGACTTTAAAATAAACGCAAAGATAGAATCTATCTTTTTCCCATATTTAAAAGAACTTGTTAAATCTCTTAATTTAGATTCTAATGCACAATTATTTGGAGGCTTGATTAAACAAAAAGAAGGTGACCTTTGGCCTCCACGAAAAAGATATGGGAAGATAAAAGATAATATGTGATTTAAGTTTGTATAACCGTTTCACAATCCATAATTTATTAATATCAAATATTAATTTCACATCTTTTTCTGCATATATATCTTTTTCCCAAGAACTTGAAATCCGTTAGAACTGTATAATTGTTTTGCAGGTACATTGTCATCTCTTACAGATAATTCAAGAAATTCCAAATGTCTTTTTCTACATTCATTCTCTGCATATTCCATAAATTTTGTTGCAACACCTTTATGCCTAAATTCATGATGAATTATTAATCGTTCAAGATACAAAAAAGAACGTGTTTGTTTTGACTTTTGCATTAAATCCATTTTACCAATAATTTTACCTTCATCTTCACAGATAATAATTGTATTCAATTTATGGAAGTTTTTTATTGCTGATAAGGTGTCAAGACCCCAATTTTCAGATTTATGAAATTCTATAATTGCAGGGTAATCCCTTTCTGTTGCTTCTCTGAATATCATTTTAAAGTGAAATATACCCTCCTATTTGCTTTTCCTTTATTTTCACATTTAATTAATTCAATTGTACCTACTTCTTTTGTATTTTTAACATGGGTGCCCCCATCTGCTTGAGTATCTATATTTCCTATTGTAATGACACGTATTTCTTCTATGCCTTGCTTTAATCCCATTGCTAACTTTGCTAATTCGGGTATTTTTTCTGCTTCTGCTCTAGGCATAAAAGAAATTGCAATTTCTTGATGTGTTGCAAGAAGATCATTTGCTTTATTGATATATTGTTGTATTTTTTCTCTGTCAAAATTTTCAAGATTAAAATCAACTCGAGATTGCTGAAGATCTAATTGATTTCCTGTAATCAATGCACCTACTTCTTTGACAAAAACACTGCTGAGGACATGACAAGCTGTATGCATGCGCATAATTGTATATCTTCGTTGCCAATCTATAATTCCTTTGATTGTGTCTCCTTGTTTTAGTCCTAGTTCTA
>JBAZCJ010000027.1:0-14767 GCA_041671005.1 Candidatus Woesearchaeota archaeon
AAAGATCTAATAGGTATAGCTCAAACAGGAACAGGTAAAACTGCTGCATTTGTATTGCCTATTCTCCAGCAGATGACTGAGAAATATCCTCGAGTGCTTCGTGTATTGGTGCTTGCACCGACGCGAGAATTGACAGCACAGATTGGTGAAAGTTTTGCTGCTTATGGTCAGTTTCTTAAATTTAAACATACAGTTATTTTTGGCGGTGTTGGTCAAGGACCACAAGTTAATGCTGTATCGAAGGGTGTTGATATTGTCGTTGCAACACCTGGGAGGTTACTTGATTTAATGAACCAAGGAAGGGTAAATTTGAAAGATGTTGAATTTTTTGTTTTGGATGAAGCTGATAGAATGCTTGATATGGGATTTATTCATGATATTAAAAAAATTATTGTAAAATTACCGCAGAAAAGACAATCACTTTTTTTCTCTGCAACGATGCCGCCACAGGTTAGTCAGCTTGCGAATCAATTATTAAAAAATCCAGTTCGTGTTGAAGTTACACCACAAGCGACCACTGTTGAACGTACTAAACAATGTATATTTTTTGTTGATTCAAATGCTAAAGAAAAATTGTTATTGGAGCTTTTGTTACAAAAACATCTTACTCGTGTCTTAGTTTTTACTCGGACAAAGCATCGAGCAAATAAAGTTGCATTCTTTTTAAACAGCCATAATATTAATGCTGTTGCAATTCATGGAAACAAATCGCAAGGTGCTCGAACACAAGCGCTTCAAAGTTTCAAATCAGGCAGAACAAAAGTTTTAGTTGCAACAGATATTGCTGCACGTGGCATTGATGTTGATGATATTTCTCATGTTATTAATTTTGAACTTCCTAATGAATCTGAAAGTTATGTTCATCGAATTGGCAGAACTGCGCGAGCAGGAGCAGAAGGTACAGCGTATTCTTTTTGTGCTGCTGACGAACGAGATTTTCTGAGGGATATTGAACGATTAATCCGATTAAAGATAGAGGTTATGCCCCATACATATCATTCAGATCTTGCACAGAATGCTACAGGTTCAGCTGCACGACCCCCTCCTAAGAATCAAAGAGGAGGATCAAGAAATTTTAGGCCACATCACGGCAGATCTCATTTTAGACGATAAAGAAAATATTAATTATTTTAGTTTAACTTGATTTTCTACTATTTTTCAATTAGTATTGAATATTTATTGAGAAATATAAAAAAAATATTAAAAAGCCTTATTCTTTTTTTCTATTATCTTTTTGTTTGCCGAACCAAATATCCCACTTTTCAGACAATCGTGCTTTTTGTTTATTAATATGATATCCAATATTTTTGACAGTACTTCCAAAATGTGGCCTATTCATTTGTGTCACATTCTTTGACGACATACTTTTGTTACCCATTTGATCACCTGTATTTTTTTAAGATTACTCCTATAAATAGTTTACCATACATCATAATGCTCATTCCCTTTTGTCATGAAATCCATGGTTTCTTTGATAAGATTAATGAGTTCATATGATTTGAATCGTGTTTTATCTTCCCAGTAGGTTTCAATTTTTTTGCTCCAAAAAAAGTTCACCATAAAATTGAGAAGTGTTTTATGAAATTTGGAATATGCATAACGTTCGCTAAAATCACAGAGGACGTCTTGTGTAACGCGGATAAGCATTAACCCTTTGTTAAGTATTTTTTTCTCCCCATCTTTCATAACTTCTATCGGATGGACATCTTGAAATTGAAAATGGATGTTCATAGTAATCATGACAAACTCGTTTCCTTTTTTTTCACAAGCCCAGTCAAATGAACGTTCTTTTCCACCTGTTGGAAGAGTAATGCTTTTGTATTTTGATTCATGTACTTCAAATCCTCTCATTAAGAGCCAGTCATGAATTATTTGATATAATTCTTGTAAATCAAAAACTCCTTTGTATCGTATGACTTCATGAAGAAAATTTGCACCTACTACAGTGGTACTTGTTTGGCCTTTGTCATATGTTGGCTTACGTGTAAATCCTTCCATAACTATTTTTAAGAAAAGGTGAGATATAAATCTTGCTGAAAAATAAAGAAAATTATTTTTTGTAATCTATTTTATTTATTTTCCTTGAACAGCACTAAGATATGTTGTTTGCTCGCGCATTTGTGCTTTTTGGTATTGTTGTAATCGTTCAGGAATTTGTCGGATTGCATGTAAAATGTCTGCTAAGCCAACTTTGGTACCGTTGGTTGTATAATGATAATGATTTCCCATGTTTCTTCCAGTAGTTAGATCTTTCTGTGGAACAGCTGTTTCGTTTAATGAGTATAAACATCCTTCGGACGGATTTCTTTGTAACATAAACATTCTTGCTGATTCTAATAAACCTAAAGCAGAACCACTGACATCGTTTAATGGGGTATTAGCAGGATTATAGTCTAATTTTACATTGAAAGATATTTCTATTAAAGAATCATTTAAGAATCTATAAGTAACTTGAATATTTGAACCACTATAGTTTTGTGCTCCTGTTGAATTTACATTTTTATGACTTGTAAGGTACCCTAAATCAACAGAAATAGTGATTTTTTCTTCTTTTGCAGATGTGTAACTATCTTTTAAAAATCTTTGCCACAATGTTGGAAAAGGTAATTCCTTATTTTGAACACTTTTTCCATCAATTAAGTTATATGTAATATTAATATCTGGAACAAATGTTGTACCTGCATTCATTCCTTGTAATTTTGTTGTATATGCAGAATGATGTCTTATTGTTTTTTTGGGTGTTTGTACAGTAGAATTACTGCTTCCTGGTCCTTTGTATGCTTTAGGATTTGCTTTGACTGCAGTAGCAATTGAAAGTAGGATTCTTTCTAATTCAGATGCAGCTTGTTCTTTTAAGTCAAGAACACTTTCTTGTGCTTTAACTAATGCTTGGGAAATAGGTTCTTCATAAACACGTTCTGCTAACCCTTGTGCAACTATATCTAAAGGTAAATTACGTAATATTCCTGCAATAGCTACTTCTGTTCCAGCTGCTTCTGTTGCTTCTCTATTATCATGTAATCGTGTTGCTTCTGTTTGTGCGAGAACATATAATTCAAGACGTTCTAATTGATCAGAACTTAATCTTGTTAATTCCTGATGAATATCTGTAGTTTTAGCTAAAGCTAATGGTGTTCTTCTAACTTGTACTAATGCATCAGTCATTGTAATCTACAGTAATTGGCATTGATTTATATATTTTGCTCAACTTTTATCACTTTTAAGTAGTTAACTAGCTCACAGGTATATTTATATACTTCTATTCATTTTTTCATGATATGAAAAATGTCATTCTTGATACTAATTTTCTTATGGTTCCAGCAGAGTTAAAAGTAGATATTTTCACAGAAATAGATCGTATTTTCCACGATAAAGTCCAGTTTTTTATTCTCGATAAGTCATTTGGGGAATTAGATAAAATAGCTGAAACAGGCCGTCAAAAAGAGAAATTAGCAGTTAAAATGACAAAATCCCTTTTAAAAACACAAAATATTAAAATACTCAGCTGCGACCATGAAGGAAGTGTTGACGATATACTTGTCAAGCTGTCAAAAGACTATATTGTTGCAACGCAGGATAAAGAGTTAAAACAGCGTATTCAGCACAATATTTTATCTGTTAGGCAGAGGAAATATGTTATATTTAAGGAGTAGGAGGCTTTTAAAATGTTTTACAAAGTAGTTGTCAATGATTATGTTCGAGTTGCTCCAGCGTTTCTCGGATTGGATATCAAGGATGCAATCGTCAAGCAAGTAAAAAAGAAATACGACGGATACATGTCCAAAGATTTGGGTATTGTCATTGATGTTCCAGGGGTTAAAGATATCAAAGAAGGAGTTATCATCCCAGGAGACGGCGCTCCACACTATGAAACTCAGTTTGAGCTTCTCATTTACCGACCTGAAATGCAGGAAGTTGTTATGGGTAAAATAAAAGATATTGCAGACTTCGGTGCATTCCTCACTATTGGTCCAATTGAAGGTATGATTCACGTCAGTCAAACAATGGATGATTTTGTTTCCTTTGGTAAAGATAAAGTTCTTATTGGAAAAGAAACAAAGCGTTCATTAAAAGTTGGCGATGTTTGTAAAGCAAAAATAATTGCAATTTCATTTAAGGAAGCAAATAATCCAAAATTAGGATTAACAATGCGTCAGCCAGGCCTTGGCAAATTAGAATGGGCAGATGAGCCTCCAAAAGACGCAGCAGCAAAAAAAGCAAAATAAGAGGTCAAAATGAAAAAAAAAGTGTGCAAATCATGCAAAATTTTTGTAGAAGGCAATGAATGTCCTATTTGTAAGGGCGGCTTATTTTCAGAAAGTTGGAATGGACGAATGACATTTTTTGATGTCAGTAAATCTTTTATTGCAAAACAAGTAGGCATACACCAGAAAGGAGAGTATGTTATTAAAGTAAAATAAATGGATAGGTGAATACGATGATGAGTATTGAAGTAAAAAAACAAAATAAATTACCTCTTCTTAACAGAGAACGAGTTACAGGATACGTTCATTATGATGGTGTTACACCTTCACGATTGGATATAAAAAAAGAACTTGCAAAAAAAATTAATGTAAAAGAAGGAAACGTTGTTGTTCGACATGTGTATGGAAAATATGGCACACAACATTCAAAGCTTATTGCGCACATCTATAATGATGAAGCATCAATGAAAAAATACGAACCGCACAATTTATTGGTCAAAAATGGTCTTGCTGCACCTATTGATAAAACTGCTGCAGGTACTGAAGAAAAAAAATAGGTGAACTGAATGGCAGAAGCAAAAGTAACTAAAAAGAAATCGCATGGATCAAAATTATACAAAGCATATAAAGTTGAAGGAAATTCAGTTGTTCGATTAAAAAAATATTCCCCAAAAGCAGGGACAGGATTTTTTATGGCAGAACATAAAGATAGACGTTCTTGTGGTAAAACAGGATATATGGAGAAAAAAACAGAATCAAAAAAATAAAATAAGTATTTTTAATTTTATCTTCTTTTTATTATTATTTTCATCTTTTTATTCGTTCTTCTTGTTGACAATATTCTTCAGCAATTGTAAAAGCTTCATTATACATGCTGAATGTTTCTATTCCTAATCTGTTTGGTTCAGAATTATATTCGTTTTTCCAGATGTCAACAACCTCTTGGTATGTTGCATATTTGATGTATCCTGCATCAGCAAGAGGTTTTAATTCTTCTAATATCTCTTGTACGCCTTCGTTAACATCAACTTGTTCTCCGCCATCATCATTATTTGCCTTATCTTGGAAGTGGATAGATGCAGTATATATTTTTCCTGAAGGTACTTCTCCATTCTGTATTTTTCAACAAGCTCTTTAATGTATTCTCCATCTTTCACAACAATAGGAGCTCCGCTTGCATGTGTTGTACCTAACCCATTTTGATTATGTGGATATCCTTGGCCAACGTAGACAATTGTTCCAGTAGGATCATTTTCACTAAATTCTTCTCCAGGAATCCAAACTCCTGAGGAAAAATCATCCCAATAATGACCGCCCATTGCAGGTACTGCTAAAATGGTTGGTTTCCATTGTGCTTCAGAGTAGACATCTCCATAAATGTAACCATCATCATGAAGATCAATAACGTTTTGCCAATTATTGTACACAATTTCATTACCCTCACATTCAAGAGCAGCTACGCCGCCAATAACTCCTGTGGGAGTCATATCATTAAGTTCAAATAAATGTGCGATGTCTGCATAATTATATTGTGTTAAGTGAGTATGAGGATCAGCACTAAAGCCTAAGTCTTCAGTCATATACTCAAGAATGTGCTTATCATTTGTTGTATCCCACAGATCCTCTGTTTCATATTCGCTCATTGCTAATAAAACGCCCCAATCACTCTGCCAATTTAATTTTGCACCGTATTCATGAATAATTTGTAATCGTTCTAAAAGATCAGTTCTGTATTCAATGTATCTTTCCTTAGTGCCAACATTAGTGTTCCAAGATTCTTCATTATGAGTATATATTGTAACATAAACGGGTGTTTTTCCGTCGTACACATACGTTCTTTCAGCAGTTGGATCTTCTTCGGTAAGATTTGGATCATTAGAGGTTTCACAATCTTCAGGACAGCTTCCTCTCTCGTTTTCATGAGCATCGCAGATATTATTGCCGCAGAGTGCAATTCCTTCTGAAGGTTGTTCATTCTCTTCAGAGCAGCTGTTAACAGTTATAATCAAAATAAATAAACAGATTGTAAATATATGTAATTGCATTTTCATGATAACCACCTTTTTGTATACTTCTTTTTTTATCTCTTATATGTTTTTCGAAAGTAACTTTTATAAACACAAGTTAGTTTTTCTAAAAACTATTGTTCGTAAATATAATCTAAAATACGGTACAAAAAAATTCAAAATGCAAACATATTTAAACAAATATTCCATTATTTTTAAAAAATAAAATGACGAATGAAGACAGTATGCATGCAGAGCATGTTATTGCAGAGGATGTTCAACCCCTTTCTCTTGACACAGCAGATCAAAATTCAGATCAGATGAATGAAGAGCAAGTAGTTGCAGATCAGATTACAGCAATTCCTTCTCCTGCATTTAAAAAGAAAAAACAACCTATTTCAAAAAAACATTTGAAAGATCGTTGGAAAAATTTTCTTAGTCAAGATAAAGACGGTATTTTGCATGTTGAAGGCATCAGTGTAAAAGATTTGGACACAAAGTTCGGAGCTCCATTGTACATTCTTGTTGAACGCGAATTGCGGGAGCGTCTTCGGACATTCAAAAATGCATTTCCTTATACAAATTTCAGACCCCAATTTGCGTGTAAAGTCAATTCAAATTTGTCTATAATTAAAATTGCAAAAGAAGAAGGATTTGATCTTGATGCAAGTAGTGTTGGGGAAATTATTCTCGGATTATTAGCAGATTACGAACCACAGCAAATTACATTTACAAATTTGTACAAGACATATCAAGACATTGCATTTGCAGCAATGATTGGTGTTCAGGCAATTACAACTGATTCAATGGAAGAATTGAAAAAAATTTCCTTAGTTGGAAAAAATCTTGATCTTCGTATTAAAATTTTTCTTCGTATTAATCCCCTAATTAAATTAGGGGCATATACAACCTTAAAACAAGAATATGGTATTCCAATTACTCAAGCAAGAGAGGCAATTGAATTTGCAACATCTGACAAAAATATAGAAGTAGTAGGATTTCATTTTCATGGGAGCTATATTGTTAATCCAGAAGTATATTGTATTGCAGCAAATCGCTTGTTAAAGCTTGCTGAATATGCAACATCACTCGGTGCACATATAAAATATCTTGATCTTGGGGGAGGATTTCCAACGCATGATAATTCTCAGCCAAAATACGGTCGATCATATAATCTGCAAAAAGCAGGAGTTTCCATAATACGATCACTTCGCAAGGCATTGCAAAAGTATAATTTTCCAGAACTAACACTTATTTTTGAACCAGGAAAGTATATTGTTTCCAATGCGTTTATTGGATTAGTTAAAGTTGTCAGCACAAAAAAAGTGGCAAAAGAAAATATTGTTATCACAAATGGTTCTGTATATAACATGATTGCAGATAGATTTATTTCTAATTGTCAGTATGAAATTCTCCCTGCATCAAAATTAACCAAACCTATAATAAAAAAATATACTCTCTTTGGGAGCACCTGTGACTGTATTGACGTTATGGCAAGAAATCGTTGGCTTCCAAAGCTTGAAGAAGGAGATTTATTGACAATTATGGATTGTGGGGCATATAGTGTTGTCTTTGCAAGTAATTTCAATAGTCTCAAGCGAGTTCCAATTATTCTAGTTCAGGAAAATGGTTCAGCAAAATTAATTAGAAGACGAGATAGGTATGCAGAAATGTTTGCTCCTGAACTTGATGTCTTGAAGGTTGCAGATCCAAATGAATTAAAATACTTTTATAATCTTCATAGAATAAATTTTGAAAAAATCTGGGGGGAGCATTTAACTCCAGAAATGCGAGAGAAAAAACTGCAGAAACCATTACAGGCAATTCTTTCTCATATTTATAGAGGCAAGCAAAACGTAGATCCGGGAGTTTAAGGATGTACAATGATTCCACACAATTTTGGCGGATTAGAGAAAAAATATTCTGAATACAATAACGCAAAGATAGTTATCCTTCCAGTGCCCTATGATGGCACATCAACCTATGGGAAAGGTGCAGATAAAGGCCCAGATGCAATTATAACCTCCTCAGGCTATGTTGAGTTATATGATATTGAAACACAAACAGAAGTGTTTAAACAAGGGATTTTTACAGCTAAAAATCTCAAAGTAACAAATAAAACAAAACCTGAAATCGTTGTTCAAAAAATTCAAGAACAAATAAAAAAATATTTAGATGACAATAAATTTGTTGTCATGTTAGGTGGAGAGCATTCTATTTCAACAGGCATGGCTCAAGCAGTGCATGAAAAATATAAAAATATGAGTGTACTTCATCTCGATGCACATGGAGATACGCGTGATACATACAACAATAGTAAGTACAATCATGCATGTGTCATGGCAAGAATTCGTGAGTTTGCTCCCGTAGTGCAAGTAGGAATAAGAAGTATTGATGTTGAAGAAGTGCAGACAAAACAGCAAAATCAAAAAATTTTCTTTGCACATGAAATCTGCGGTAATAACAATAGTAACAATACTGCATGGATGCAGCAAGCAGTTGATGCATTATCTCCTGATGTTTTTATTTCAATAGATCTTGATGTCTTTGATCCCGCATATATGCCTTCTACGGGCACTCCAGAACCAGGAGGACTAGATTGGTATACTGTTCTTAATTTCCTGCAAAAAGTTATTGCACAAAAGAATGTTGTTGGCATTGATGTTGTTGAGCTTGCACCAAATAAAAACAATCCAGCACCAGACTTTCTTGCAGCTAAACTGATTTACAGATTGTTAAGTATGAAGTTTGCGAAGAAGTGAATTATTGGGTTTATGATGGAAAGCAAAGAATAACTAATTTTATAAACATCTTCTCAATACAATTTTTTTATGACTTCAAATGATACGTACACGAAACTCATTGAATTTTTAGATACAAATAAAGCAGAATATAGATTAATTGATCATCAGCCAGAAGGACGAACTGAGATTGTCAGTCCTATGCGTGGAAATAAAATTTCACAAGCAGCAAAGTGTATTGTTATTATGATTAAACTTGGTAAAAAAGTAACAAAATATGTTTTAGGTGTTGTTCCAGGGGATGCAAAAATAGATTTAACTGTTGTTAAAGGATTATTTCAAGGAACATATGTATCTTTTGCTACTTTAGAAATTGCAGAAAAACTAGCGGGGAGTGTTAGTGGAACTGTTCTTCCGTTTTCTTTTAATCCTGAACTGGAATTAATTGTTGACCCATTACTGTTGGAAAACGAGGAAATTTATTTTAATGCAGCTCGTTTGGATCGTTCAATGGCTTTGAAAACAAAAGATTACATAAAATTAGCTAATCCACGTATGGAACACATCGCAAAATATTCTTAACGGGTTATATGATTTTACTGTGTAAAAAGAATTAAATTGATTTCACTCAAACACACATTCAGGCAATCCAACAGATACAAATTCTTTTTGAAACAAAGAAACTTCAATAACACGATTATGTGGAAACTTCTCTTCAATTTGTTGTAATTTTTCTCTTAATTGATATGGGTCTTTTACAAATAATCCAAATTCAAGAAATGGGTCTCCTATGTACTGAGCAATAAATGAAATGTTCATGTCTTGACTTAAATAACCTACAAGTTTTTCTTTTTCATCAATGTTTTTGTTAACGACAAAAATACTATACTGAAATAATCCTAGTTTTGTTACGTCGACAAAAATCGAATATTTTTCTATATACTTTTGTGCTTCCAACTTTTTTATTCGTTGTGTTATTGCAGGTGCAGTTAAAGAAACTATTTTTGATAATTCAACAATATCAATGCGTGAGTTTTGAGAAAGTTTTTGAAGAATACTCTTGTCTTTTTCATCAATAACATCCTTTTTTCTTATTACATTTTTTTTATATTCTGGTAATGAATTAAAATATTTTTCATAAAAAAATAAAGATTTCTTTTGAGAAGTAAATCTATGATCAATAATATCTTCTTTGAATGTGTTATAAATCTCAAGAAATCTGTTATCTAACTCTTCGTTTGTTTTGCCAATAATAGAAAAACCAAAGCTCCAGATTCCGGATAATTCTGCAACCCATGAAACAAACGTTGACGCCGTAAGGAATTCTACAAATTCTTTTTGTCTTTTTGCTTGTATGTTTATAAAAACTGCTGCACTAATAAATCCTAATTGAGTGATATTAATTTCAGTAACAAAATCTAAAATGACTCGTTCTTTTTTTAGTCTATTAAGGCGGTATGTTGCAACTTCTCTAGACACTTTTAATTTTTTTGCCAGATGTGTCATAGATATTCGCGAATTTCTTATAAGTTCTTGAAGCAAATTTTTGTCTACTGTGTCCATTTTACATTAATTAACTTAATATGCTTATAAACTTTATTATTGTAAAATCCAGTTGGATAAGTTTTATAATAATATAATATATTCTTTTTAATAAAAATAACGAAAATCATGAAAATCATAACAATTGTGGAGAGTATACAGCCTGTACTTCAACAATCACAGCATGTACATCTAGGTGGGCAGAGTATTGATACTTTTGTAAGTGGTTTTGATAAGAGTAAATGTCAGCATTGGCTTTCTGTTTCTCCATTTGATTTGCAAGAATTAAATAAAGAAAACAGGCTCGGTTTTCTTATGACTCTTGATTCCATTAGTTTTAGTTATTGGGGAGATCCAAAATGGACAGTTGAATATAATGGAAAAAAATATGATGGAACGCAGGCAATGATAATCTGTTTAAGACGAGCAATAGATGAAAATACGCCTATTTATGATCCTTCTTGTTTAGCAGACATGACTCCTGCAAAATTAAAAAAAATTCTGCGAGGCAATATTGAAATTCCCTTGTTAGAAGAACGGGTAAGAATACTCAATCAAGTAGGTATTGTAACCCTAGACCGATTTAGTGGAAAGTACGAACAGATTATCGAAGAGGCAGAAGCAGATGCTTTGCGATTAGTTTCTTTGCTTATTTCCTCGTTTCCTTTTTTTGAAGACAACGCAGTATATCATGGGAATAGAGTTTATTTTAACAAACGAGCACAATTATTAGCATCAGATATTCATCACGTAATACATGAATTGGGAAATGCAGATGCAATAACTGCATGTGCAGATTACAAACTTCCTTTAGTCTTAAGAAGACACGGGATTTTACAGTATGACACAGAATTACACAGGAAAATTAATGCACATGAACTTATTCCTGGGGGTAGTGATGAAGAAATAGAAATTAGGGCACATACTCTTCAAGCAGTAGAATTAATTAAACACGGAGTAAGTGGAGTAACAGCAACTCAAATTAATGATTATTTATGGATAGAAGGTCAAACACGATTGTTAACTGACGGGCAGTATCATTTGACCAGAACAATAGCATATTAGTAAGCGAAATTAATTGTTGCTAAAATATTTCGCTTACTAGAATAGTAACCGCGAATGTATTTAGCAATGTTTAATCGCGTTTACTATATTGATGATTTACTCATTAACAAATTTCAAATACGTAAAAATTAAAAAGAAAGACGTTTTTTGAATGTAAATCACATAATTCGGAGGAATGACAATGGAGAAAAAAGATCTTTTAAAAACAGTAGTACAGCATATAGACATTAAATCATTTAACGCAATACCTATTATTGACGCATATGACAAAATGTCATTTAGTGCACGAGACTTAGCACGAGCAGCAAAAATAGTAGATATGATGCAGGCAGACAAAGAATGTTCTACATGGCTCACACTTGCAGGAAGTACCAGTGCAGCAGGATGTATGCAAATTTATGTTGAAATGATAAAAAATAATATGATTGATGCAATTGTTGCAACAGGAGCAAGTATTGTTGATATGGATTTTTTTGAAGCACTTGGTTATAAACATTATCAAGGGTCTCAGTTTGTAGACGACAATCAGTTAAGGTCATTGTATATTGATAGAATTTATGATACCTTTATTGATGAAGAACAATTACAATCCTGCGACACAGCTATTAAAACAATTGCAGACAGCCTTGAACCTCGACCATATTCTTCAAGAGAATTTATTAAAGAAATGGGGAGATATTTAACAAAGCATTCAAAGAAAAAAGATTCTCTTGTTCAAGTTGCATTTGAACACAATGTTCCAATTTTCTGTCCAGCATTTTCTGACAGTAGCGCAGGATTTGGACTTGTTAAACACCAAGTAGAACGTAGCGAACAGAAGAAACCAATGCTTTCATTGGATTCAGCAAAAGATTTTTTAGAGCTTACAAAAATAAAAATGTCTTGCAACCATACAGGATTATTGATGATTGGCGGTGGGACTCCAAAAAATTTTGCACAAGACACAGTTGTGTGTGCTGAGATTTTAGGAAAAGACGTGCCAAAACACAAGTATGCAGTACAAATTACTGTTGCTGATGTTCGTGATGGTGCATGTTCAAGTTCAACATTGAAAGAAGCAGCATCCTGGGGAAAAGTTGAAACTGTCTATGAACAAATGGTCTTTTCAGAAGCAACATTGTCTCTTCCATTACTTGCAAGTTATGTTTATCATAAAGGCAATTGGAAAAAAAGACAAAAAAGAGAATTTGCAAAATTATTTTAATTTTTTTATATTTTTATTTATTTTCTTTTTTTTTAAATAAAATCTACGTTCAAATCCGTGCAATTTTTTCTATTTCATCACAGAATATATTCGCTTCTTCTTCAGTATTATAAAAATACATAGATGCTCGTGCAGTGCCTTTCATGTTGTGTTTGTTAAACCAGCTATGAACGCAATGTGCTCCGCTTCGAATCATAATATTTTTTGATGAATTTAATATACCAGAAATGTGGTGTATGTCTTTTCCGTTGATAATAAATGAAAATATTCCGCTTCTTTTTTTAGGATCTTCAGGTCCATAAATAGTGACTTTATTTTTTAATCGTTCAGTTACTGTTTTATTCAGTGTGTGTTCATGTTTTTCAACATTATTCATACCAACTCTCTCCAAATATTTACATGCTTCCCCTAATCCAATAATCCCAGCATAATCTTGTAATCCTGCTTCAAATTTGTGAGGAACTTTTTCAGGAACAAAAGAATCATAGGTGGAATCAAGAACAGTTTCGCCACCAACAATAAATTGGTCTAATTGTTCAAGCCTATCCTTTTTACCATACAAAACACCTGTTCCTGTTGGCCCAATCATTTTATGGCCTGAAAAGGAGAAAAAATCAGCACCAAGATTTTGAATATTAACTTCTGCACTTGGAACACTTTGTGCACCATCAACAAGCAGTGCAGCACCATGTTCATGTGTTATTTTTGCAATTTCGCGTATAGGGTTTGTGACGCCATCTAAATTTGAGGTATGGACTATTGAAACTAATTTAGTATTTTCTGTAAATGCATTCTCAAAATTTTCCAGAGAAAATGTGTTGTCAGCGTTACTTTCAACAACAGTTAACGAAGTTTCTTTTTGTGTTTTTAGTTTTAGCCATGGAACAAGATTTGAGTTATGTTCTTTGTCGCTAATAATAATGTTGTCTCCTTTTTGAAGTCCAAAACTATTTGCAACAAGGTTAATTCCTTCTGTCGTATTTCGTGTAAAAACAATTTCTTCATCTTTTTTTGCATGAATAAATGATTTCATTGCATGTCGTGTTTTTGCAACCTGTGTTTCAACCTCTTTTGCAAGAGTGTGAGAACTTCTTCCGCCACAGGCAGTATATTTAGTGTAATAATCATGCATTGCATCAAGAACTTGTGTTGGTTTTAATGACATACACGCATTGTCAAAGTAAATCATTTTCTGTTGAAGAATAGGAAAATCTTTTCGATATTTGTCTGGATTAAATCCAAATATCATTGCAGTTCCTCGTCTATAATTGTTTGGAAAGTTTTTAATGGTTTTGGACCAACAATCACTTGATCATTAATAAAAAATGTTGGTGTTCCTTCAACACCTGCATAAATTGCTGTAAGAGTATCTTCATCAACAAGGTCTTTATATCGTTGTTCTGTAAGGCATTGTTCAAATGCAGGAATATCTAAATTTAATTCCTGTGCAATGCTTGTGAAAGTTAATGTTGCATTAGTTTGCATATCAAAAAGTCTTTTATGATATGCTTCAAATGTCCCTTGTTCATCTGCGCATGCAGCTGCAAGTCCGGATTCTAAACTATTAAGATGACTAGGAAGTACGAATGTTCTATATTGGAGATTAACGCGTCCTTCATAGTATGCAAGGACTTCATCAATAACAGTTTGTGCTTTCATTGTGTACGGGCAGGAATAACAACCAAATTCAATAATGGTTAACTCTGCATTAGGACTGCCAATGTTTGTTCTATTTTCTTGAACTCCTGGTGAAGTTAATTCAGTGTGCGTGTCAATTTCTGTTTCAGAAACTCCACTATTTTGTCCAGTTGGATCAAATATGCAAAATTCATTTGATTCAGGTCCATTGCAGTTGCCATATTGTGTATAATTGTAAACTCCAATTGTACTCGTAAAAAAACTCCAGATAAATATGACCAAAACGATCCATGAAATAAATTTGTAATTATTATAGAACATTTGTGCTACTCGGGGAGATAATGTCATTGCTTTTCCTGTCAAATC
>JBAZCJ010000028.1:0-14757 GCA_041671005.1 Candidatus Woesearchaeota archaeon
CGCGATTGTGATTAACAAGCATTAATCGCGTTGACTATATTTTACATGCATCCAAATATCATATGTAACGTATCCATAAAAGTTTTTGGTCTATGGTTATTGTATAATGCAAAATATTCTTGACTCATTCGAGGAATAACTTGTTCATCAATTACAAATGGTATTGGGGTTATCAACTGTAACGATGTTGGTTTGAAATGACTCGTAATTTCTTTTTCACTTTGAGCATATTGGATAGGAGATAATAATATTGGGTCTATTGCTACACGTCGAAAAGAAGCACGTATTTCAGAATACTGCCAATTACATTTGTATACAATAGCAGTATGTCGTTTGTAATCTTTTTTTATTATTTCATTTATTACAGGAATATTTTGATTGTAACGAGTTATGGCATATTTCATATTTTGAAGTGCTAAAGATAATTGATTGCTATATTTTTTTTGAGTTCTATAAACTTTATTTGGTTTTGTAGGTTCTGCAATTGTTTCAGTAAACGTATATAATTCAGAATCACGTTGTATTCCTAAAGAAAACAAAAGATCCGATACATAAGATGTTCTTTCGTTAGTTTGATGACCTGGCATTAAAAAGTATAAATCAGATAATGCTTTTTCTAAACCTGATTCTTGAACAAGTGTTCTTTTTTGAGATGCACAAAATTGTTTATGATTTTCACTATCTTGACGAATCATTCTTTCCATTGCACCTAAAACTCCACTGGTTTCTATTGCAAGGACATATGCTCCGGGGCTTATTTTCATATAATTAAGTAAGATATCTATTGATATAAATCTGCGGTAAGTATACTATGAGAAGTAAAGAGTTATTCCATAACTAATATAAACTAACACTGATTAGTTCTTTTTGAGGTGGATATTATGAACCCAACATGGTGGATTGTGATTATTGGTGGTGCAATAGTTTTGATTGCTATTGTCATATACAATGGTTTAGTACGAATAAAAAACCAAGTAGAAAATTCTTGGGCACAGATTGATGTGCAGTTGAAAAGGCGCTTTGATTTAATTCCAAATTTAATTGAAACAGTCAAAGGGTATGCAAAACATGAAAAAGGTGTTCTTGAAGGAGTTACCCAGGCACGAACTGCTTTTATGGGTGCAAAATCTCCAAAAGAAATGGCAAAAGCAGAAAATATGCTTGAAGGAACTTTGAAAACATTATTTGCAGTATCTGAAAATTATCCTCAATTACAGGCTAATGAAAACTTTTTGCAATTGCAAGAAGAACTTTCAGGAACTGAAAGCAAAATTGCATATGCACGACAGCACTATAACGATATGGTTATGGAATATAACACAAAAGTACAGACATTTCCAACAAATATGTTTGCAAAAGTGTTTAGTTTTGCTGAAAAAGAACTTTTTGAAACTCCAGAAGTGGAGAGACAAAACGTTAAAGTGCAGTTTTAGTGATTGTTATGAATATCCATGATCAATCTCGTTGGAATAAGATTAAGTCATGGATAATTCTTTCTTTATTTATTATTCTTATTTCTGCATTAGGGTATATTATTGGTTTTGTATATGGTTCTCCTATTCCTGGATTTGTGTTAGCAATATTTGGAGCGTTGCTGTACTCTGTGATAATGTATTTTCAAGGAGATAGTATTATTCTTGCAACAACAGGTGCTCGTGAAGTTACAAAAAAAGAGTATCCTTATTTGTTTCATACTGTTGAAGGATTGGCAATTGCCGCTGGAATTCCAACTCCAAAAGCATATGTTATTGAGGACACTGCATTGAATGCATTTGCAACAGGTAGAGACCCACAGCATGCATCTGTTACTGTCACAACAGGATTACTGAATAAATTAAATAGACAAGAGCTTGAAGGAGTTATTGCACATGAAATGTCTCATATTAAAAATTTTGATATTCGTATGATGATGTTAACAGCTGTGTTTGTTGGGATTACAATTCTTTTAAGTGATTTTCTTTTGCGCTCATTTTTATGGGGAAGTGGAAGTAGAGATAGAGAAAATAATCAAATGACAATTATTTTTATTGTTATTGGTATCATTTTAGCAATACTTGCTCCGCTCATTGCAGAATTAATTAAACTTGCAGTCAGCAGAAGACGAGAATATGGAGCAGATGCAGATGGTGCTTTATTGACAAGAAATCCTGAAGGATTGGCTTCTGCACTTGAAAAAATTAAGAATGATCCTGATCCTTTGGTAGATAAAGCAAATAAAGCAACTGCACACTTGTTTATTTCAACTCCTTTTAGAAAAACAAAAGGATTTTTTACGGGATTGTTTAGTACCCACCCGCCTATCGATGAGCGGATTAAGATTTTGAGGGGGATGTGAAATTAATTTTATGACAACTGTTTTTATATTTCATGGAACTGCAGGTTATCCTTCTGAGAATTGGTTTCCGTGGTTAAAACAGAAGTTGGAGCTTCTTGATTGTAAAGTTATTGTTCCTCAATTTCCAACACCTAAGAATCAAACACCTGAAACTTGGTTTAAAGTTTTTGACAAACACAAACAAGATTTTACATCAGATATTATTCTTGTTGGTCATAGTTTAGGTGGTGCATTTTTACTTCGCGTATTGGAAAAAAGCAATGTAAATATTAAATCAGCATTTTTTGTATCTACACCAGTAGGTGTTTTACCTATTAAAAATTATGAAACTGATAAACCTTTTATTGATAATCCTTTTAATTGGACTAAAATCAAACAGAATTGTGATCATTTTTTTGTATTTCACTCTGATAATGATCCGTATGTTTGTCTTGAAAATGGTAAAGAATTGTCTAACCAATTGGGAGTTGGACTTATTTTTGTTCCTGGATGCGGTCATTTCAATACAGCCGCAGGGTTTGACAAATTTGAGTTGCTTCTAGAAAAAATGAAAAAGATATTGTAGTTTTTAGTTATTCTTTCTTCGGATTATGCCAATGATATGGTAATAATTCTTTTAATGTTACGATTTTATTATTTGGAAGTATAATTTGAGTGTTCCAATTATCTTTATGAATTTGCCACATCCATTCCCTGCATTTTCCACAGGGTGCAATAACTGTGCCGTTTTTCCATACTGCAACAATCTTTTTAATTTTATATTCCCCTGCTGTTACCATTGCAGTAATTGCACTTGTTTCTGCACAAACGCCGTTTCCTTCTGTAGTATCAATACAAACTCCTAAAAAAATATGACCTTTATCAGTAATAAGTGCTGCACCAACATCTGCAATTAATTTACCTGCAACACTTTTTTTTGGGTGAACAACTGAATGTGCTTTTTTAATAAGTTGTTGGTTGGATATCATATTTATATTTTGAGAAGAGACATTAATAAAAGTATTGTGAAATTGTCGCAATAGTTATATATAACTAGAGAAAGTAAACCTATAGGGATAAATTATGATACTTCAAACAAAAAATCTTACTCTTGATTCACGACCATTGAAATATATTGATGCGCTCTATGAACTTATTAAAGAAGATAATAAATGGCTTTCTACATGGACAGTGATTGCATATCCTGCTAAAAAAAAGGAGGTGCGAACGTATTATAATGAAGAAATTAAATATAAAAATGAGCTGTTTGTTATATTAACCAAAGAAAAGGAAGTTATGGGTATGATTAGTTTGCACAAAAATACTCTTCATAATAATGCCACTATTGGTTATTGGCTCGGGCTTTATTACAGAAATAAAGGGTATATGACAGAAGCAACGTTGAAAGTTATTGAATACGGTTTTAGTACCCTTCAACTTATGAGAATAGAAATTTCTACTGCTGAACAAAATGCACCTTCCCTTTCAGTTATTAACAAATGTAATTTTCATTTTGAAGGAGTTAGACGTATGGGTGTACGGAATGGGTTTAATCAATATTATAATCTTAAAGTTTATAGTATTCTTCGAGAAGAATTTAATAAAAAGTAAGTAAGAAGATTCAGATTTAATATTTTTATTTTTTAATTTCACAGAAACGCTATTTTTATTTTATTAACAATAAAATAAATTGTTTTTGTGTTATGCAAGCCCAAAAGCACTTAAAATAAAATTAACTCCCATTGCTGCTAGAATTAAACCCATGATTTTAGTCATTGCATCTGCTCCTTGTTTCCCAATGTATTTCAATAGAAGATTTGCGTGACGTAGTGCAAACCATGTGATTAACAAATTTAATAACGAAACAACTAATGTTACGATATATCCGTACTGATTTACAAGAATAATAACTGTTGTGATAACACCTGGTCCTGTAATTAATGGTGTTGCTAATGGGACAATTGCTACTTCATATTCTTCTGCTCGTTTTTCTCTGAATTTGATTCCTAAAACTAATTTAATGCCGAGGATTCCTAAAATAATTCCTCCGGCAATTTTGAAGCTAGTAATAGTTATGCCGAAGAATAGCAGGATTGCACTGCCAAAGAAAAGAAATGCTAATAGTAATGCTCCTGCAACATAAATTGCTGAAGTAATGTCATGAGATTGTTTTTTGAGTGAGCATTTTTGCTCTAATAATGCAAAAATTGGAATATTGCCTATAGCATCCATAACTACAAATAATGCAAAAAATGCTTTGACAAAATCTAACCAGTAAAACATAGGATTTTATCTGTAAAAGTAGTTATTAAAGGTTTCGAAAAGGCTAACTTCTAAATTTCTCCACCTATTACTGTAAAGATTGCTAATGTAATACTTACTAAGATTACAGCGTAGTAATATATCCATGGTTGGTTTGTTTTATAAAAATAGTACAATGTGCTTCCACAGAAAAGACTGCCAATTGTGTAAACAAGTATAGGCCAATGATATAAAAACATACCTAATGTTACTAAAACAACTGCAGTCGGTATCACAAGATAGATTGCTTTGTAGATTTTTTTTAGTTTTGATTTGAATATGAACCATGAGATTAGCCATATAATTAAAACAAATGATCCATGCATTACTGGTGAAAACCAGTATAATGTTGAGTCTGGGCTAAGGTTTAGAAACGATCCTGCTATGTTTCTTATTATTCCTTGATATATTGTATCAAAAATAAAAGTTAAAATTAACAAAATATATCCAAACATAAGTATTGCTAATGCAAACAGAATGTTTTTGATAATTGGTTTTTTTAATAGTTGTTTCATGAAGTTATTTTAACAGATTGAATATTTACAAAATATATTTTGTAACGTGTTAAAAACATGAGTTTATTCTACTGCGTAGTTTATCTCAGGATTATATTCAGTTATTTGATCTTTTTTTATTTCAACTACACAATATCCTTGTTCATCAAATGAATTACAATATTCATTTCCGTTATCTTCGACAAAAATGCTGTACTTGCCAATTGGTAAAATTACAGTATATGAACCATCAGAGTTCGACATAATTGTTTTAATTAGGATTGATTTTTTAATATCATTAAAATCTGGGAGGTTATTATCTGAATTTGTAATTTCTTTTATATAAACTATTCTTGAAATCCCTTCTGTTAAGCAATTAGATTCGCAAGGAAGTTCATCACAATCTTTGGGCATACAATCTCCTGAAATCAAAGTAACCTTTCCAGATAATGTACCTGTATTTACTTGTAACTCTATAATTTCAGTTTTTTGGTTATTAAAGTAAACATAACTGGCAATTAATCCGGTTATACATAATAAACTAATTACAACATAAAATATTTTTTTCATGCTTGTATGTGGCTTTTGTTGTTATTTAAATGTATTGAAAATATTGGCAATTTCTGAAAATCTTTCAATTTTCTTTCAATCGATTCTTTAAAGAATTAAAATAATAACGGTTTTATGTTTATTCACATCATTATTGCAATCTTTGCAGGTATTTGTTGTGGTATATTTACAGGCCTTGCTCCTGGTATTCATGTGAATTTGGTTGTAACATTATTAATAAGTAGTTCTGCATTTTTATTAGCACATACCTCTTCATTGCCATTATGTATTTTTATTATTGCATTGTCTATTACACACATTTTTTTGGAATTTATTCCAAGTACATTTCTTGGTGCACCTAATAGTGATACCGTACTTAGTGTTTTGCCAGGTCATCGTTATGTTATGACAGGTAATGGTATGATGGCAGTTAAATTAAGCACAATTGGTTGTTTTTTTGGGTTATTGTTAGGAATTGTATTTCTTTTTCCTGCAATGAAATTATTACCTTTGATTTATCCATTTATCAAACAAGGAATGTTAGGATTTCTTATTATTATTGTTATAGCAATGATATTGCAAAATCAACGAAAAATATGGGCAATTGTTGTTTTTCTTCTTTCAGGTATTGCAGGAGTTATTGTTTTATGTATGCCAAACCTTAAAGATCCTTTATTTCCATTGCTGACAGGATTATTTGGGACTGCAACATTAATTTTAAGTTTATATGAAGAAAATAATATGCCTGAACAATATCAGACTGAAATTATTGATGTTGATAAAAAAATTATGTGGAAAGCATTGTTTGTTGGACAATTTTCTTCTTTTTTTATGTCTTTATTTCCTGGATTAAGCCCTGCAATAGCTGCTTTGTTTGGTATGCAAATTTCTGGCAAAATTGGGGATCATGGATATATGATTTTACAAGGATGCATTAATTCAGCTGGTTTTTTAATGAGTATTGTTACACTTTTTACAATAGATAAAGCACGTAATGGTGCAGTTGTTGGTATTGAAGAATTGCTTGGTAAAATAACATCTCATGATATTATGCTTTTTGTTGCTGCTGCTGCAGTGACTGCATCAATTGCTGTAGTTATTACGATAAAGATAGGGAGGATTTTTTGTTCTATTTTGCGTAAAATCAATTATAAAGTATTGAGTATTGGTATTCTTATTGTTCTTGGATTACTGAGTGTTGTTCTTAGTGGTTGGAAAGGGATTCTTATTCTTATTGTCACAACTGCAATTGGCATTATTCCTGGAATTGTAAAAGTGACTAGAACACAGGCAATGGGGTGTTTATTATTGCCGACAATGATATATTACATAACATTTTAAAATAAACCTGTATTTTTCCAAAAAATGAGTTATAAATCATATTTTGGATATACTGCAATGGTAATTGGATTAAGTACTATGGGATATTCTAGTTGTAAAGTTACTGCACCTGTTTTAATAAATGATGCGATTCATATTGTTTCAGAAACAAGACATTTTCCTTCAATAAGGTTAGAAGAAAGAGTATTTCAAGATGCGGATTTGGCTACTGTAGCAGTAGGCAGTTTAGTTTTAATGATTGGTTTGGCAACTGTTGGATATAAAAAAAATGAGTCTAAATAAAAAAAACTTTTCCTTTATTTCATATGTAATTCTACAATATCGTTGTCTTGAATAACGTGAGTTAATTTTTGTATTGGCTGTGCATTGAACTTAACAGATGTTCCCCAAATTTTTGCAAATCTAAATTTTTCAACAAAATCTTTATGTAACTTAATGCACATATCTTTCAATGTTGAGCCTTTTTTCATAATAAGAGGAACACCCATATCAGCTTTTTTGCCAATTTGTTTACAATAAATTCTCATTAAATTTAATCTGTCAAAAATTACATCTTTTAATGCTTCTGTGTTGATTTTTTTATCTGCACTGATACAAATATCTGGTTTTATTTTTGCTTTAACTGTATTTACTTCTTCAGCAGAAACTGCGTCAATTTTGTTGAGAACTATAATTCCTGGTAAATAATGCTTTGTTCCTTCAATTATATCAATAAGTTGGTCTGCATTAATGGCTGTTCGTATGACAATGTCAACATTGTTAAGTCGCATTTCTTTACAGATTCCTTCTATAGTTTTATTGTCTAAATCTGGGCAGAAAACAGTTTTGCCAATACTGATGCCTCCTCTAGTTTTTTTAACTATTTTAACATCTGGTTTTCTTACATTGACTCTAATATTTGCATCATACACTTCCTGCTTGAGAACATTCAATGCTTCTGGTCTAAATACATCAATAATAAACATAACTAAATCTGCATTCTGCATGACTGCAAGAACTTCTTTTCCTCTTCCTCTCCCCATTGCAGCGCCTTTAACAATACCTGGAACGTCAAGGACTTGGAGTTTTGCATGTTTGTGTTCAAGTAATCCAGGAATTACATTTAATGTTGTGAATTCATATGCTGCAACTGGTGAATTTGCATTTGTTAATGTATTAAGTAATGTTGATTTTCCAGATGAAGGAAATCCAACCATCATGACAGATGCATCTCCTGTTTTTCTAACAGAATATCCTTGGCCTTTTGCTCCTCCAGAACTTCGTGCACGCTCTTTATCTTTGAGCATTGCAATTTTTGCTTTAACTAAACCAATATGGCCTTGTGTACGTTTATTGTATTTAGTATTAGAGAGCTCTTTCTCAAGCTCTATAATATGTTCCATATAATCTGCCATGATTATATAGAAAAGAAAGTGGTTTATAAGAGTTGTGATGAGAGAGCGTATGCTCTCTCTTTACTCTTTTTTATTTCGTAAACATTTTATACAATGGTCGTATTGCGAATACAATTCCTGCTAATGCATACCAATACCAATCTAAATATAATATTGTTGGCCATACTTTTGCAATAAACAATGTAAAAGCAACCACAGACCATTTAACGAGTTTATAATCAAGCCAATTTAATTTTTTTATTTTTTTGTCCATCCATTTACCATAGCACATAATATCACCTTTTTTAGGTTATTATAGAATTAATTATATTTATATCTTCTGTTCTTTATTGGTTATTCTTAATTATTCCATAGCCAATTAATCTGAATCTGTTACCTATTCTTCTAGAAATTGTAATTCGTGATCCTGTTTCACAGCAGACAGGTACTTTTAATTTGCATGTAACTATATTCTTTGTAAGTTTTAATACAACTCCTACAGTTACTGCTGAATTTACGTTTAACATTAATGGTTCGTGGAGTTTTACTGGTTCAACAATTAATTCTTCTTTGCTGCCAACAACTCGTTCCATGAGATGGACTTCTAATTCAAGATTGTATAATACTGGAGGAAGTTTTCCTGGATGACCTACAACATTTCCTGTTAAAACATCTGATTTGACAATCGAAGGATCAAGTGAGGTTAATAATGCAATAGAACCCCCTGGTTTTGCAATTTCTAATGGACTGCTTCCAGTCATTAAACTAATTATTTTTGTTTTTAATGGCTTGTGAACTTTTTGATTACGTTCTTCTACGAAATATCCAGGTCGAATTTCAATTTCGTCGCCTACTTTGAAACAGCCTTGTACAAGTGCTCCGCCAATAACTCCTCCTCTCATAGTTTCAATTTTTGATCCAGGTTTGTTAATATCAAAACTTCGAGCAATAAACATTTTAGGGTCAATTGAAGGGTCCCTGGTTGGCGTTGGAAAATATTCTTGAATTGCTTCAAGTAATACATCAACATTTACTTTATGCATTGCAGAAATTGGAATAACTGGTGAATTGTCATATGCTGTTCCTTTTAAAAATTCCTTTAACTGCTGATAATTTTTCATTAATCGTTCTTTATCGACTAAGTCAATTTTATTTTGTACAACAATAACATTTTTTATTCCAAGAATTTCTAATGCTTGTAAATGTTCTCTGGTTTGGGGTTGTGGACATTGTTCATTTGCTGCAATTAATAAAAGTGCACCATCAATAATTGTTGCTCCAGCAAGCATTGTTGCCATAAGACTTTCGTGACCAGGTGCGTCAATTAAACTGACAATACGCTGGAATTCTCCTTCTTCTTTTGGATCTGTTGTAAATCCTTTTTTTGTTTTGTAAATTGTTGCATTTGCATATCCTAAACGGATAGTAATGCCTCTTTTGATTTCTTCAGAATGTGTATCTGTCCATTTTCCACTGAGAGACTCAGTTAATGTTGTTTTTCCATGATCAACATGACCAAAAAGTCCAATATTAAATTCAGGTTGTACTGTATCTGCATGTTCTTTTGTTTTTACTTTTTTAGCAGAAGGTACTTTTTTTACCCGTGGCTTTGGTTCTTTTTTCTCAGTCATACATGTCCTCATTTAGCAGGTGCTTCAGTCTTTTTTTCTTCAAACAATGGTGTTGTTCCTTGTTTGAGGATGGTTAAATTCACTTGCATAATTTTTTCATGGATTGTATTTCCGCAGACTGTTTTTCTCTGTCGTGAACCTGGATGGAATTGGAATGGTTTTGTTTTTCTAATTTTGTACTTAAATGGATGTGCTCCTATCCCTTCTACAATAAGAATTTTTCTTCGTCCAATACCTGAAACGTCTTCTCGCATAGGAAATCCACAATAATCAGAGCCTCCGCTAATTTTGAATTCATAACCTGTAAGGTCAATCATTTCTCCTCTGATAGTATCGCCAATTTTTTTTCCATAGAATGCGCGGCTGTTGTCTTCACTTAATTCTTTTTGAATGCATTTTCCTGTTTTAGGTTCTGCAATAACTACTTTTATACCAACCATTGTTTCTTTCTCCCCAAGGTTTCAATGTCTTTATGACATTTATCTCTCTGAGACACCTCAGCGATTAGGTATAACAAGTCATTTGTTTATAAATCTTATTGCATTCTATCTAAAATATCATGTGCATTAAGAGCTGTGTTGAATTCTTTTCCTGCTTGATGAAAAAACAATGTTTGTAGTGTTTCTTTTTCTTTATTTGAGACTCTTGCTAATTGATCTGCAATTATTAGTCCATAGGGATATCCTATAAATGCTCCGTCATTTGATATTGAAGTAAGTATTGAAGCATATTCTTTGATATGATCTGTTTTGCTTGTGTGAACTTCTAATCTAAACACATGTTTTGATAATGGATGAAGTTTTACAAAACTCAGCACTGCATGTTCCTGTGTTGAAAAAAGAGGATAATAACACCACATCCCTTTTTTTTCAAAATTTTGTAATGCACTGATGATGCTTTCTCCGTTATTGCACAATAATGCGGTTGTTTTGTTTAATCCAATAATTTCTGTATTTATTTCGTATAATTCTTCTAAAGCTTTTTCTTCTATACAATTAGCAGGTATTAATGAATGGTCTAACACTATAATTCCTTGAATTTCTTTTGCAAAATGAATTTCATATACACTTCTAAACATGTTTGCAACTGTGTTTAGTTTTGTTCTGGTATCAGAATTTTTTAATAATGGATTGTCTAAAGTAAATGAAGGAAATTGCATATCAAGGTTATAACTTTGTGTTACTATTTCGTTTTGTGCACTTATTAAAATATACCCTTCCTTTATCTTTTGAGACACACGTATTCCATTTTTGAAACTAATTGCTGCAAACCTCAGAAATTGCAATGAATAATCAGGTGTTTTGAGTATTTCAGTATTGCCTCCATCAATAAACGTTATTATTTCGTTTGTGTTTTTTGATGTGATTGATATAAAATTTTCTTCACATAATGGGACAGGAATATATGCTTTGGAAAATGGTTGAAGATATACTACTGGGGTTTCCATTCTTTTCAATGAGATTAATTGGATATCTTCAAGAATTTGTTTGAACATGAAAAATAGAAAGAAAACAGTGTTTAAATGGTTTATTCATATCCGACATAGTAATCAGTACCTTCGAGATTTGCTTGGGAGTTAAACTTATTCTTTTAAGAGCTCTTCTAATTGCTGTAGTATCTTTTTTATTTTTTCAACATTGAGAACGATATAATTTTTAGGGATCATAAATCCTTCATACGAAATCCTATTTCTATAATCCCTCATTTGCTGGAGAAATTGTCTTGTATTTTCATCTAATTTATACAAATTTGTTACATAATCAATAAGTTCTTGATGTGCTCCATCTCCTCGCATTTTTATGCCTTCTTTTAATGTAATTGCTTCGAGGAGTTTGTGAATACTGTCATAATAATCTATTAATGTATTAGTAGGATATTTTTCACAATCTGTTTCGTTTAATCGTTGAAGCGTAATTTCTGCCATTTGCTTGAGTGATTCTGCTCTTTGTTTATCGGGTTGTATTTTAGTTTTCATTTGTATACTTCTAAAAATCCACTCATTACAATCCCATTGATTATATTATTTTTTAACTCTTTTGGATATGTTAAAAAGTTTTCTTTGAAATGAAATTGTATTTTTTTTGCAAATATTTTCTCATATTTTGTGATATTTATCTGCTCTTCTTTACACTCAACAAATAAATCAATATCACTACTTTCTACATCTTCTCCTCGGCGATAACTACCAAACAAAACTATTACTTTTGGTGCTAATTTTTCCTCGAGATATTCTATAATCCCAGATTCTTGAACAGATTTAAGATTATACAATACTTTAGCTGTTTTAAATTTTTTTGCATCTCTATTTGCTGTATATAACGGGAATTTTCTTTGTCCTTTTTTTTCTATTGTTTCAAAAATAAGTCCTGCTTTCATTAAACAATCAATATTATGTTTGATAGAAGTATGGGCAATTTCAATATTTCTGCTTATATCTAAAAGGTAATGTGCTTTTGTTGGTGTTTGAAAAAAAACAGCAATTGTTTTTTCCATACTACTTTTTTGTAACATATGTTACATAAATGTAATGCCCCTATATAAATCTTTTTATTAAAAATATTTATTCATATCCAACACAGTAATCAGTACCTTCGAGATTTGCTTGGAAGTCCCAGTCAAATCCACCCATTAACCAATCAGTTTCTACTAATTCTAGTCCTCCTGCATAAACATGACATGCTGTGTCAGCGAACATACCATACCCTCCTTCAGGAACAGGACATAAATAAGGGGTAGCCATATAACATATATTCATAACAGCTATACCTACTTTAAATAATAAACTTACTTCCCATACTCCACAAGTAAGAGTATAAATAATTCCTAATGCAAGAACTTCTGCATTTGCTAAAGCTGTATTTAATACCATTTGAAGTCCATGTAAAACTGGAGCTCCTCCTGCTGCAAGCCATACTGCTCCATCAAAATAAAGGCATTCTCTTTCTTTATATTGGACATCACAAATATCTGTTGGTAAACCTAGTTTTGCATTTTCTTCAAGGCATTTTGTGTACATACAATTAATTTGACGTTCTTTTCTTAAATTGTAAATAATTGCATCAATATATAAACAATTTGCTGCTGTATGGATACTTTTGTATGGATCCCAATCTGTCATTATTGTTAATGCAGGCCATCCTGATTCATCTGCTCTGTTTACTAAATCACTTGTTTCTCCATTATTATTTTGTTCATAATAAGCAGGGGTTCCATATTCATCAGCACTTACTACTACTTTATTTATAATTCCGTCAAATCCTTCACATAGTTTTCCTGTATATACTATACAAATCCATTTCATTATAATTCCCCAATCAACGAAAGGTCCAGGAGGCCAAACATACTCGCTAATAAAAGCATGATATCCATTAGCAAATGTTTCATATGCTACTATGCCTTCATAAACAGGTGTTGCTACAAAAGATGCTGGTGGAACATATGCTGCTTCATATACAATCGCTGCAATTGCGGTCAATATTAGTCTTACTCCTCCTAAAACTGCATCGAGTTTTGCAAGTAATTGTCCAAGATTACATAGTATCCCTAATATTTGATTTGCTTTGACCCAACCATCAATCTTTTTTTGTTTGTCTGCAATGCCCATCTTTTGCCATTCTATCTTTTGTGCAATGCTTTCTTCAATGCTTCCAAGGGGAGTGCCATACAATTCAACATCAATTGATACATTTTCAATCTCTGGATTCATGTAAACATTATCGCCATACTGCATTGTCATTGAGATTGTACAATCTTCTCTTAGAGAATATGTTCCGTTTGCAACTACTTGTTTTGGAATTGTTAATATTGCAATTGTTGATGTTTCACTTTGATCAATAAAATACATTGATGCATCTTCACATGATGCAGTTTTACTGACAATATGTGCTCCCGACGTCATGGAAAATGTTAACGGAAGATACAAAGGATAATCAATATAGGACAATGTTAATTTATCAATTGGAGAAACATCTTCCATATACATTGTTACTAAATTTGGAGTTCCTGTTTGTTCAAGTTCACAAACAGAGATGTCAAGTTCGTCATCTGCAATGTTTCCTGCAAGGTCAGAAATTTCTATAGTTACATCTTCATCTTCAGAATATGATACTAAATCATTTACTGTAATAAAACAGGTAAACATTCCATCCATAATTTCTGAACATTCTTCTGTAATAGGATCATTTGAAGTTCTTACATCTTCCCCGTAAAATGTTGCATATAATTCATCACTGTCATCTGTTGCATTGATTTCAATTATTAAAGAATCACTGCCTGTTGGACAATCTAATGATCGGGTCATTGATATAATTTCAGGTTCTTCTGAATCAATTTGTATTTCAGTATCATATTGCTCCATAGTATTGCCTGCATCATCTTCTGCATCAATATATAATGTTGAGGATGATGTTCCAGAATAACTCATACTGAAATTCCACACGCAAGACCAATATGCACCATTTTCCCAACAGGATGTTGCATCCATTTTATTTAAATTAGCTAAACTAAACGTTAAATATGCATTGCCTAAAGAAAATGCAGAACCTGTTGGATCAAAATCTGCATAAACACTATTTGTACCGTCTTTTAAATATAATTCATCTCCTCCTTCTTCATTATACATTTGGATAATTGTTGGTGCTGTTTCATCTTTTGTAAGTGTATATGTTGGAGAATATACTTCTTCATTTCCTTCAGTATCTGTTGCAAAAAATGTAAGTGTTACTGCTCCAGTAACCTGTTCAATGTACAAATTT
>JBAZCJ010000029.1:0-13398 GCA_041671005.1 Candidatus Woesearchaeota archaeon
TTAATATTTTACCCAGAAAAGAAAATGATGGATTAAATTTTCAATGGACTCCTAAACAATTAACGCCCGGAGACTTTGATGAAGTTATTAAAAAAATAAAAGATAGAACGGATTATATAGGAATCACAAAAGAACCAGTCCAAGAAATTGCACAAGACTCTGTAGAACAAGTATCAGTTGAAACTCCAGAACCTGAAAAACCAAAGGAAATACCTAAAGAAGAAGAAAATTACCAAATAAAACATTTGTATAGAATTCCTTAAAACAACCATAAGATTAAACCTGCCAACAAAGGCAGCAATAAATTATCATTTAAATCATATTTTCTCCAGTGTATTGCTTCTATATTCATAACAATAAAACTAGTAATAAATGCAGAAAAAAATGGAACAAACAACCATGCACCAAAAGTAGCTAAAAAAATTCCTGCAACTGTTCCTTCTATTTTTTTTCGCTTATTAAAAGGATGAGAAATTTTTCCATAAAATCTTCCTATGTACGTTGAGATACTATCTCCAAATGCAAGAATCAAAATTGCAGCCAGTGCAATATCTCGTGGAAAAATCACAACTGTAAGAAAACTACCAACACAATACCACAATGCCCCCCATCCAGCAGATTCATTGCGTCGCTCAAAATTCTTAAAAAACCATTCAAATATAGGATTTGCATTTTTCTCCCATACAGTATAAATAACAACAGCAGTGAGAGTTACCAAAAAAAATAGCCATATAGGAAAAACGTTAAGAGATAAAATAACAACAATAAAAATACCAATACCTACATGAAATAACTGTCTTTTTGCTTCCTGTTTTTTTATAACTTCCATTTTCGCGCTTTTTCTTTAATCCGTTTATCTAACAGAAGATGTTTAACAAATGAAAGAGGAGTTATGTATTTTCGTTTAACTAGTGCATATACTCGTTCATCTTTAAAAAATGTTTTTTTATGTTTTTCTTCAAATGCAACCGCATCTTTCTGAAGTTTAACAGGTGGCCCCATTTGTTCTTTCACTATTGGCAACTCTTTTTCCTTTACTACAATCCAAAGCAATGCTTCTGTATCAGGATCCTCTGGCCAATCCCATCCCTTTTCCAAAACAGTAAAATCATTACGTTGAAGTTCTTCAGCAATAAATTCTAAAACCTTGTATATTTTTGTACCTATTGTGTCTAACTTGCCTTTTAATGGAAGAGCTTTAATAATAATTACAGTATTGCCTTTATTTTTTATATCTGCAAGCTTAACAGGTTTTCGTTTAAAATGTGAAAGAGAAGGTGCTTCAAGAAACTCCGCAGCCTGATTTTTAAGATGATAAAATTGTTCAAAGCCAACAGCTGCTGCTGCATTTCTTTCTTTTTGTATAGGATCAATAACAATAATTGCAGAAGTAATTTTATCAGGATTCAAATCAGAAGCAGTAATCAAATGAGGAGTAATGTTAATAAGTTCTTTCTCTCTCCATTTTATTGCATTTTCTAAAAGACTTTTAAACGTACCATAATATGTTGTAAGGATATCAACAATGTGCCCTGAAAATCCGTTCATGTAACTTTCAGCACCATAAATTTTTTGTGCTTTGAAAAAAAGTTTTGTCAATAAAATTTGATCTCGCAATTCTTCAGTTATATGCTGATTAAGCCATTCAACATGCAACGGGCTCATATCAGTAATATTTTTTGCTTGAGCAGGATTTGTAATAAAAAGAACCGGGATTGCTTCAAAATGCAAATTTTTCCAAATACCAATAAAATAATCTCTTGAACCATGAACACGTTCATGTTTAATTGCAGCTTTTTTTAATGCTTTTTCCAATAACTCTGAGATATCTTTGTCTTTGTATGTGTCATACATAAATCTAATAAATATATCACAATCAAAATCATGTTTAACAAAGGTCCCTTTTGCAGCAGAACCACCAAGCATAACATACGCTTCTATCTTTTCCATTTCAAGACCTTTGCGTAAATCATGCATAAATCCATCAATTTTATTGAGAATAGTAGTATATTCTTTGTGTGTAACTTTATTTTTCTTTAGAATTGTTGCAGTAACTTTATCGAATGCGTCCATAAAATATCAAAACATTTTAAGGTATTTAATTGTTTTGCCTTATGACTTTGCTTTTTGCCATAAAACTTCAAATTGTTTTCTATATCCTTTTGCTACTTCTGCATCTTTAATGAGAATTCCATATGGATTTTCAGTGAATATTGCAATCCCTACATAATCCCCTCTAATAATCGTCTCTTGCAATTGTGCATACTCTTTTGAAAGAAACTTAATTTTTGTTAGAGGTTTTTTATTAAGTTCAACTCCAAACTTTTTAATAGTTTCATCAAATACCTGCCTACAGCGTATTTTTCGTTCAATTCGTTTGAGATGAAAATTTTTCCACCATGATTCACCCATAACAGTATAAGTAACTTCAGAACCACCGCCAAAAGTATTGTATTCATCACCTTTTGCATCCAAAAGAGTCATGTACATTTGATTAATGCCTCTGCGATCTTTGAATATTTCTCCAAAAGTTGTTTTTTTTGCAAATGCTTGTTTAAGCTTTAATTCTGGAAGAATTTCATTAAATCTTCTTTTTTTTTCATCAATAAAATCATTAAAATGTTCTGGCTCGCTTGCGTGATAAATTTTTCTTTTTCCCTGTGCAATAAAACTAATAATTCCTTTTTCAATCAAACTGTTTAGTGCACGATGCACAACAGAATTTTGCAATCGCGACTTTTCTAAAACTTGACCTGCTGTTGTTGAACCAATTTCCAATAATGAAATGTATACTTTTATTTCAGCAGAAGTAAGGCCAAGATCTTCAAGTATGTTAGTATCCATAACAACGTGTTTATTTATGAAATATTTAAATGTTTATATTATAGTCCCAATTGAGAGGATAAATCTTTTTATAGAATGATTGAAACCACTTATGCATGGTAAACTTAAAAGAAGGAGATGTAATAAGGCAAGGAAAACATCAAAATTCAAAAAATGATTCTAACTTAGATATTGCTTCTTTTTTTGGAGATTTTATCATTGGAACAGGCCATTATGTATTACTTCCTAAAGCAACAACATTATTGCGACGTCTTGACAACATATTGGAGACTATTCTTGCTCAAAATATAGGTTTCGAAGAAGTTATACTTCCTAAAATGGCCCCTGTTGAAACATTTCAAAAAGCAGGAATCTTAGGGAGATGGGATTCATATCTTTTATCTGTAACACCATATTCTACAACACAAGGAATTTCTGAACAATATATTCTTGACCCACTTCAATGTACTGCTTTTTATCAATATCATGCAGGAAAATCAATCGATGTTTCTGAAAAACCATTATTATGGTATGATCATTCAGGACCAACATATAGAAATGAAAATGTGCCAAGACTTCGTGCAGGCATAAGACAACGTGAATTTCATAGAGCAGAATTTATGTATCTCGGATCTCCAGAACAAGTAACTGCAACACGAAAAAAATGTTTAAGCGCATTAGAAAATCTGTGTGATGATTTAAAATTACAATATCGTATTGTTGTTGGTGCCGGATGTTATGAATGTAATCCTGAAGAAAACTCTTCAAACGATATAATCCCTATTTTAGATTTAGAAATATTTTGTCCAACTGAATCAAAAAACCAATGGCTTGAAGTTGCTGGATGTTCTATTCTTGAAACAACAGTAACATCGCGATTTTCTATTAAAAATAGTAACAATGAATCAGTGTGGAGTGGTTGTGTAGGAATAGGATTAGAACGATTTGTGTATGCATTGCTTTCTACACACGGCACAGATAAAAAATACTGGCCAAAACAATTACAATGACAATTGCATATAAATTTACAACACCCATTCGTCCAGAAAATACAACTTATGTTAATTTAATTCCAAATTATTCTTGTGTTAATAATTGTCTTTTTTGCAGCAGACCACGAACACCAGAAAGATATGGCAAATCTGTGTATGAACAAAAAGCTGGAACATCTCTTTATTTACAAAAAGTTCCTACCATTGAAGAAATTATGCAAGAATTTTTATCTATTTACAAATCAACAGACAAAGAAGTTGCTATTGTTGGTGTTGGAGAACCACTTATTTATTTTTCAACTGTTGTTGAAGTTTTAAAAAAAATACAACAACAATATAATTTACGTACCCGAATTGATACTAATGGATTAGTTCTTTGTTGGGAGCCTGATGCAATTCGAAAACTTACAGAAGCAGGACTTAATGAAATACGAATTTCCGTCAATGCAATTACAGAAACTGAATACGTTCATCTTTGTCAACCCCGCGTTTTTAATGCATTTACACAACTTTGTACTTTTGTTAACCAATGTAGCAAATCACCAATAAAAACCAACACAAGTTTTGTTATTAATTTTAACGCACAAAACATATCAAAAAGAACACCAGAAGAATATATTTCATTCGCACAATCATTAGGAATTCGAAGAGAAAATGTAATTTTACGAAATTATGTACAAGAGCAATAACTTTTATATTACCATACTATTTTATTCCTCTTATGGTCCTCAAACATTTAAAAAACAAGTTCAACAGCCTTAACAAAACACAGCAAAAATTCATTAGATATGTAGTCATAATCAAAATAGCTATTTTACTTATGGGGGTTTCCCTGTTAATTCTTGCATGGAAATATTTAATAAACTAAATAAAGACTATAAAACCCTTAGCTCCCATGATGAAATCGCTTTTCTTCAGATTCCCATTCAGCAATTGTTGTAATCAAAAACGCAAATAAAATCAATGCACCCCCAATATACATGTTCAGAGTCATTGTTTCATGAAATATAATTGAAACTAATCCCACACTTGAGATATGACCAAAAATAACTATCAAACTGGCAACAGATGATTTCAATAATCCTGAACCGTAACTCAAACAAACATATGGAACAACTGTTGAAACAGTAGCAAGTAAGACGAGCCAAAGCCATCCTTGAGATGAAATATGTAAAATTTCAGTTGGAGATTCAAACAATTCAGCTATTGCAAAAAAAATAAATGTAAACACAAAAAGCCATGCAGTGCGTTTATGAAAGTCTTTTGTATGATGTTGACTCAATTTTCTACTCAGCACTAAAAACGCTGCAAAGAAAACAGTGCCAATACCAGCTAATGCATATCCTAAAACATGAACTGTAAGCTGATTGCCGTAAATAATATAACCTCCAATCAGAGTTAGTGCAATGGCAACCCAATCAGGGAGAGTAATTTTTTCCTGCAAAAATATCCATGCAAGAATACTATCAACAATAGGATAAGTAATAAATATTAACATAGCCATGTTTGCAGGAATATAAAGAAAAGAATAAAATAATGCAATTGTACTTCCAAATAAAATAAATCCTAATACTGCAAAATGTTTAGCATCATTAAATTTAATATCCCAAACATGCTTTTTATGCATAAAAAAAACAATAATAGGAAAAAGAATCGCAGCAAGAAAAAATCGAACCGTTAATGCAGTTGTCGGAGACATTTCTTTAATTAAAAATTTCATAAATACCGCAGGAAATGCAAAACAAAACGATGCAAGAATAGTAAGAAACAAAGCAGTATGCATTTGTTTAAGTTTATTCATTGACATCATCTAAACCGATGTTTTCCACGAAGAACATCAAAAAGATACGGAATAATAAATGCAACAACAAATAATATTACTATAAACGTATAATTATAAACATGAATTATGTTAAATACTTTTGTAATTTTTTCAAGTAAAGTAAATAAAATAACAATATCTAGAAGAACAAAAACCGGAACAACAATCCCTGCAATAATGTGATGTTTATCTCCTAATTGTTCAATGGAATGAATCATCAAATTAAACATAAACCCAAAACAAATTGCAAATACGCCAATAATTGCATATTGAGCAAAACCATCAAAAAAAAGAAGAAATGGAATCAAAAGCAATGAACCCATAATATTTAAAACAATCAGTAACATGATGCCCGTTACTGCAACAAAACGCTGCATTTTTTGTTCTACAAACAATTTTTTCTTTGCAATACTTTCCATAACAGCAATATCACTTTTCAAAAGCTGAGGATGTTTTTTAATAGTACGCTTCAACTTTTTTATAACCATAACATAATTTTGAGAGAAGTTATTATTTAAACCTATCTGTTTATTATCTAGTTATTATCTTTTCAAAATATTCCAACCTGCAAGAATTTCTCTTCCAAGAGATGGAAGTTCTTTTTTCTGTGTTACAGGATGATATTCTTCACCAATAAGTTTTGCTGCAATTTTTTTATATGCAGTTGCAACCTCTGTATCAGGATGAGTATAAAGAACTGGACCTTTCAAAGAATATGATGCTCTAACACTACTTTCTTCAGGAATAATCCCAATTACAGGAGCATCAAGAAATGCTTCTATACTTGGAATATCTATTTCCTGTTCTTCTCCACGAACTCTGTTGACAATAATTCCTATAACAACTTTATTGTTTTCTTTAGCCATCATAATTGTCTTTCGAGCATCACTAATTGAAGCAAGATCAGGAGTTGTAATAGGCAACACATAATCAACAGCATCAATTATAGCCTGAGATTCAGAACTAACTCCAGGTGCACCATCAACAAGAATAATCTCTGCTTTACCTTCTAATTCATGAAGAATTGATTTAAAATTGCTTAGATTAAGCATTTTAGCACGTTCATAAGAAATATTACCAGGAACTATGCGTAATCCTGACGGATGAAAATACAAACAAGAGCTTAATGGAATTTTTCCATCTAATGCATCATGAATAGAGCGTGGAAGATTTGGAACACCTAAATGAATAGACATGTTTGGTGCCGTAAGATCAGCATCAATAGCAATAACATTTCTTCCAAAAAAAACAAGAGCACTAGCAAGATTGATTGTTGTCGTAGTTTTGCCAACCCCACCTTTAGCACAAATAATAGTAATGTACTTTGTCATAAGCCCCCAACTTCCTTAAAGCATTGACTTGAGATAGTCAAAATAAGTTTTCATAGATTTATAAAACTCTGTGACTTTATCAATATGGACGTGATATTCTCCTTCGTCAAGTTGTGCAATAAGAGTAACATGTCTTCTATATTCGTTAATACTACTATACTCTGCTTTGCTGAGGGTTTTCAAAAGAATGTAAAAATCCAAAAATGCAGTAACGGTTTTGTCATCTAAATAAAGACGTTTAAGTTCCTTGCATTTCATTAAAGGATGTAAAGGAAGAGTTTTAATTTTTCCAGATTGTTTTGCATGTTCTCCAAGAGCATTCATCATACAATCAGATGTTGTAATCATTCGGTCAATAACGCTTTTAAGAACATCAGTTGTCCGAGTGTATTTTAAACTAACATAAATAAGATGATCAACACGTTTCAGTTCCTCAAATGCTTCTTCCAGCTTTTCTCTCATATTTCAACACTGCTTAGATAATTATAATGATTATATAATCTTACTTATAAGGTTTTTGTGAATTTTAAATAATTTTCCTAAAATTTTATCACTTCCTTATGACGCACATACTTTTTCAAAGAAAATATATTTCGTAAAGTTTAAATAGTATAGTTATTAGAAAATGATATCAACTTATAAAGAGGGATAAAAATGGGAGCTAAAATAGGCGGATTTAAAAATGGAAATGAAAATAGTTTTAAAGCAAGAGAAGCTCATGGAGATAATCCTGGTAAAGGCAAAAAAAAGGCATCAGAAAGCCAAGGATTTGGCGGAATTGTAAGAAAAAACAGTAAAAGAGGATGAAAAAATGGCAATTAAAGGAAAAGTAGATTCTAGATTAGGAAAATCAGAAAAAATGAGCAACACAAATACTAAACAATCTATCAGTGTATCAGGAATTGGAGCAGTAACAGGCAGAGGAAAACAAAAAAAATGAGCATTAAAAAAAGTCTCAGCAAAACAAATACTGGTGCTGAATCAGGACACATTTTTGTAGAAGGACTTGCATTTAAAACAGGCAGAGGAGTAAGTAGAGGAACTGCTAATGTTAAAATGAGTCTTAAAGACAAAAAAAAGGAAGGATATTCATAATTTTCCCAACAATTTAAAAACCTCCTTCTTTTTTCTTTATCTATGACAAAAGTATTAGGAATAACGTTCAAAGGATTTGAAGATATTGCTGTACTAGAAATTAAAGAACTAATTAAAAAAAAAGCAACTGCAGAAAAAGGATATATTTTATTCTCAGCAACAAATGAACAATGTGCAAGTGTATGTTATAAAACACAATCTCTTCGAAAAATAGTGCAATTATTTGGAGAATTTTCCTTTAAAAACTTTGAAGACTTCAAAAAACAATGTACGGCATTAAAAGTAGACTTATCAATATTAACAAAAAAAACATTTAAAGTAGATTGTGATAGAGAAGGAAATCACAATTTTACAAGCCAAGAAGCTGCTGCAGTCATAGGAGAAATTTTTCTAAATCAACAACCAAAAACAAAAGTTGACCTTTCAGATTCTGATATAATTGTTGCCTGCATCATAAAAGAAAACTTATGTTATGTAGGAATAGATTATGCTGGATTTGATTTAAGCAAAAGAGAATATAAAATCTATGCACAAGCACATATGCTTAATGCAGGATTTGCATATTGTGCACTACGATATGCAGGATATTCTGGCAAAGAAATACTTGTTGATCCATTATGTGGCGTTGGCATCATTCCTCTTGAAGCAGCACTATTTACTACACACATTTCTCCAAGGTTTCATCAAAAAAATGAATTTAAATTTCATAATATTTTAAAAATAGATTTATCTAAATATGATAAACCAATAGACGAAAAATTACATATTACAGGATATGATGCAAACCTTCGCAATGTAGAAGCTGCGAAAAGACAATCCAAATTAGCAGGAGTTAAATCAATTAATTTTGCCCGAGCTGATGTAGAATGGATAGATACAAAAGCAGAAGAAAAATCTGTTGATCTTGTTATTGCGCAAGCCCCTGTTGAAGGCCGTGCAATTCCAGAAAAAGATGTTGAAAAAATGTATAAGGAATTATTTTATCAATTAGAATTTGTCATGAAAGACAAAGGTAAAATGGTTTTTATATGTCAAAAAACAGCTGTACTAAAAAAAGCATTAGAATATTTTACACTTGTTGAAGAACACACTGCATGGCAAGGCGAACAAGAGTATACTTTAATTACAGTAAAGAAAAAAATACCAACATCCAAATAAGCAACAGCACCAAATAAAAAGTAAAGCTTATATACCTCTTTCTCTAAAAAATATACATGGGAATCAAATATGAAGAAAAAAAGCAATTAATAACTCGAACACCAACCCTTTTTGAAATTGGATTGTTTTTAGCAGGAATAGCAGTCACCGCAGTTGGCTTTTATGCAATTCATAAACAGTATCTTCTTGACGGTTATTTATCATGGGATTTACTTCAAGGAATTTTTCTCTGGTTAATTGTATTAGTCCTATTAATACTTGCAGCAATTGTTGAAAATGTCAAAGAAGAACTTGCAGTAATAATTAAAGAACTTCTTAATGAAATAAAACTCATGCGCAATGAAACCACTTTATTAAAAGAATGTATTAAAAGAAAACGTTAAATTTCTCCCCAAAATTTAAAAACAACTCTATTATTTTATCTCTTTGGTAGGGTGTACGGTGACTACCGGAAACATGCTCTTCAATGGGCTGTTGCTGAGGAAAGTCCGTCCATCACTAAAAGGCAACCTTCGGGATCCAGAAACGGATGGCAACCATACAGAAACGAACTCCTGCATGGTTATGGAATGATGCATGCGACGTTTTTGGCAACAGAAACAAGCGAGCTGCTGACGTCCTGTGCAGTGAAGATGAAACGATGAGCCCTTGCTGATGCAAGCCATTTCGGCGCTTAGTTGAATGCACCACTGCTTGTTCATGCTCTGCGTGAAAGCATACAGAAGACGGCTTATGGCACCCTACCTTCTTTTTTCAATAAAATTTATATATCCCCGTTCTCGCCAATCCATCATGGCACAAGAAAGAATACATATGCCGTCAGGAACAGGCGGATTAGTCAGATATTTTGATGAGTATAGAAGCAAAATCAGCATCCAGCCAACACATGTTGTTGTTATGATTATTCTTATGATTCTTATCGTTATTCTTCTTCATATATTCGGGATCACATTATTAGGGTTTTAGGTGAATTCTATGTTACCAGGAATGGGCGGCATTGACCCACGAATGATGAAACAAGCAATGAAACGCATGGGTGTTGAAGAAAAAGAAATCCCAAATGTACAAGAAGTGATTATTCGATTAACAGATAAAGATATAATTATTTCTCAAGCACAAGTCAGTAAAGTTACAATGATGGGAAATGTCAGCTGGCAAGTGCAAGGCACTGCTACAGAATACTCTAAAAATACAAAACCAGACATTTCTCAAGAAGATATTCAAACAGTTATGGATCAAACAAACGTTGATGAAGAAATTGCAAAACAAGCAATAGAAAAAAATAATGGAGATTTAGCTGCTGCAATTTTAGAATTAACAAAATAAAAAAATAAATAAAATTTATTCTTCAGTTGTTTCTACAGATGGTTGCCCATCAGGATTAAAATTTGGAACAGCTGCTTTACTAACAATCATAATGTCACCCATACTTTTAACAAGTTGATGCGGCACTATAACGCCTTTTGCATTGCCAAGAATTTTGTTCAAGAATGAATTTTTAGTACTGCGTATTCTCCAGCCAAATATTTTATTATTTGTTAGAATAGATTCTTCAACATCCCCAAAATATTCTCCTGTGTCTGTAAATACTTTCATTTCGTATGTGTCTGTAATTTTCTTCATTTTTAACATAAGGGCTCCCTCCTTTTGTACTCATCTAATGACAAAAAATAGTGATTTCATCACCTTTTTTCAATAGTAAAACTACAACATATATAAGTATATAAAGTTTTTTACTTTGTATGAAAACACGATATGTACAAATAAATCAAATAATTCTTGTGGGTACATCCCATATTGCAGAAGAAAGCATTAAAAATGTTGCTGCAGTGATAGAACAATTCCAACCATGTATTGTGGGGATTGAACTTGACAAAGGACGATTTTATTCGTTAATAAATGAAAAAGAACAAACATCATCGTTTTCATGGCAGCATATTAAAACATTTGGTGTAAAGGGGTATATCTTTGCAATCATTGCATCTACAATAAGTAAAAAACTTGCAAAAATAGTTGGCACTAAACCAGGAGATGACATGCTCAGTGCAATTAAAACTGCAAGAAAAAATCATTTAACTATTGCATTATTAGACCAACCAATTAATATAACACTTAAACGATTTTCACAAACATTGACATGGAAAGAAAAATGGAATTTTTTTGTAGATATTTTTTCAGGACTATTCTTTCCTCAATCACAAATAAAAAAATATGGGCTTACAGATTTTGACTTAAAAAAAGTTCCACCAGAAAAAGTGATTATCACAATGTTAGAATTTGTCAAGCACCGTTACCCTAACATCTACAAAATACTAATAGAAGAAAGAAATATTTATATGACAAAAAAGATCAAACAATTTCAACAAAAATATCCTGATAAAATTATTGTGGCAGTTATTGGTGCAGGACATATTGAAGGAATATCTATATTATTAAAACAAGAAATTAAAAAAACAAATTTACAATAATCCACCTGCTAATAATCTAAATTCGTTATTTGTATTCCAAAATTTTTGTAAATGAATAAAATTTTCATCTGGAGTTTTCATAAGTTGTGCAAGTATGTCTATCTCTTTTAACTCAGATCCAGATAAATTTGAAAATTTTTCAAAACTGCCATAAAGATTATGCGGACCATATGAATAAATAATTTCATTATTCATCAAACAATGAAAGTCATAAAACAAAGACCAAAAAACAACCATTAAACCCTTATGAGAAGAAGCATTGTAAAATCTATTAGGATCATCTTTTCCATTTCTTATTTGTAACCAAGCATTAGCAGGAAAATCAAATGTACCCAAAGGCATATCATATGGATCAAATTTGTCATTCAAACTCCAGCTTCCATCTACATCTATTGTTATCCATCTTTCTTGTTTGAAATCCCAATATTGATTTAACCAATGGTCAGTACTTACCTTACCCAAAACCCCCATATCAAAATAATCCGCATGTCCTGCCCTTACCCTGCAAGGAATTCCTTTTGATTTTAATATAGAAGCTACTAAAATCGAAACAAACCTACAAGTAAGTACCAATTTATCCTTCTCTTTTCTCGTTTTAACAAATCCTCTTTTATCCCTTCGATATAATTCAGCTAACATTGCTGAAGCTGTAACTAAAATATCATCTTCAGGTTGTCTATACCATGGGACTTGAGTCATATCTCCAAATTTTTTATCTACATTTGTTCCCGTATTACCATCAGCTAATGTACTCCTATGAATAATATTACCCCTTACAAGATCCCCTATTTTTTTTATATTTAAAGGTAATTTTTTAAGAAGTGGTTTATACAAGCCAGGATTTGTATACATTGAAAATTCAGAGTAAAAAGATAATTTGTCTTTATCCATAATATGGAATACAGATTTAAACGTTTATTAATATTTTCATTACAAAAATAACTTTATAAATTTAATAACATTTCCTATTTTTTATGACTAATTTAAAAACCTTTCAACAACCTTCAACATTTACTTATTTAGGAAGACATGCTGTTTCTTTAGCAGAACTTGTAAGAAGATTACCTGAGTGTCCTGTTAATGTTTTAGAGATTGGTTCAGGTTTTCTCGAACCATTCTACATTGCTGATTTGATAAGAGCAAGATGGCCTAATGAAGGTGTTGGGATTGATGCAGTAGATGTTGACGTAAATGTTATAAATACTTTAACGAAATTATTAAATGGAGAAAAAATTTCTTTTGTAGACGCAGCTACTATTGCGTGTAATGTTGAATCTGATGGAAGACTTCGACCAAATAGTGATTTTTTAAAACCTGAAGGTTTAGCATTAGGTATTCGTGATTTAGAAGCAAGTGGACTACCAAAAAAAAAATATCTTAATTTAGATGAACAGTGTTTTGTGTATACAGGTCCTAATTATGGTATTATCACTCCTCGTCAAAATGAAATTCTTGTTTTATTAACCTCTTCTCGTCGACGTTATGATTTTATTTATGCAGGGACTGTTATCATGAATATGAAAAAAACATATAATCATGAAGATATAGCAAGACTTTACGTGACAATTCAACAATCTCTTTCTACTCAAGGTGTTTTTGCAATGGGAACAACTCCGGCTGATTTGTACGGATCTTCTAGTTCTGTAAAAGAAATATTAGATGCAGGTTTTGAAGAAATTACAGTAGTTGTTGAAAATCTCGTACATGCA
>JBAZCJ010000030.1:0-13219 GCA_041671005.1 Candidatus Woesearchaeota archaeon
GAAGTATTTCAAATTGAATATGGAATAATGGATGATTCTTTTATGCATTCATGGAATAAAGGAAGAAAATTTGGAGATCATAGAACAATAATCAGAGAAACACAGGGTAGCGAAACAGCTAGAGTATATGTACGCTACAACCATAAAAAAAAAGATCATCCATTTACTCAAAAAACAAGTAATGAGTTTACTGCAGCTGTTAATTATTTATTACGAAAAACTGAAGAAACTCAATGTCCTCTTGCATATGTTGACCTTAGTTTTTCTCCTATTAATAGTCGATTACAATTAACTGAAAGAACAGAAGAATTTCGTGGAATTTTTACGCAGTTAGATGATTTATGGGATTATCCAAGTTCAATAAGAGAATTATGGTTAGTTGGATGCCCCATAGAAAATCTTCCATTAAAACAATCAGTAAAAAAATATTTTGCAGGAGAAAAAGTAAAAGAAGTGGTATCAGAAACATTAGAAGAACTTTACGCTGAAGGACTCGGCATAGAACGATTAGAATGCCCACGCTTAAAAAAACTACATGTTTCTAAAATAGCTCCAGATTCATTACCACCGTTATTAGAAGAGTTACATACTCACAGCAAAGAACAAGAACCATTAGATCTAAGAGGATTACCTGCATTAAAAAGAGTATATCTATTTCAAGTAACCAATTTAAGAGGATGGCAATTACCTGAAACAGGAAATCCGCAAATACATATTCCTGCAACAACAGTCCATGAGTTCAGAGATAAATTACCCAAGAGGATGAGAGAATATTTAGATCAAATGGATAACGCAAGAGGAGGAGATTTCTTAAGAAATATACTTAGAGCACAAAGCGATGCTACTTCAGATATACCAATGCCAGTATATTATTTTGATGAAGCTCCAAAACAATATGCATCATTAGAATCTCAATTAGTTAAATTATTTCCAAATGCACCAGATGTTCTTGATAGCATTCTTCCAAAATTAGATATTTCATTAAGTGAATTAGAAAAAGTAACTGATAGAACATATTCAGGTGTTGTCTTTAGTTTTTTAGTAAGAAATGAAAAAGATCAATATGTCAAAGTATATGCAAAAGCTGGAACAAGAGATGTAATAGTAAGAGAACAAAGAAAATTAAGAGATACGTGGACCTATCCATTATTACGACCAATAACGCCAAAATGTGCAGGAGTTCTTGAAACAGAAAAAGGAGCAGTATTATTGACATATGAAGCAGGAAATTCTAACATTGTAACATCACATGAATTAGAACAATATAGAAGATTAAGAAATGATGCGATAACAATGTATGCACAGCAGGAAAGTATAAATCCAAACAATGCAAAAAAGAATAGATTACTTATTGATGCATTTAATAGAGCATTATTTCATAGAGAAATGCAATCACATGAAGAAGAAACAGAATATTCCCCCTCAAGAATGTTAAATGTTCCATTTGGAAGTTTAGAAGAACGCGCAGCAAAAACAACAGCAACAGAATTATTTGAAAAATTCATGCGTATAAGAACAGGATATGAAAATGCAAGACAAACAATAACTGATGATGAACCTGAAAAAATAGCAATCATACATGGAGATGCATGGGATGAAAATATTAAATACTCACCAGATAGACAATTAGTTGATTTTGCATGTGTTCAAACAGATAGAGTTGAATGGGATCTAGCAACATCAAGTGAACCTATGAAAATGATCAAACCATATCTATTTTTTACACAATATTTGGGAGATCAAAAAAGATATAATCCTCAAAAAATGAGGGAACAAGTTTCAGCTGCAGGAATTATTCTCGCAACAAGATATTTATCTTCTAAATTAGAAAGAAATTGTCTTCCAGAAGCTCGATATTCTACAAATTTATTAAATATGAGACTTCAATTGTAAATATCCTGTTAATGGACTATTTGCAAGATAAATATTTCTATTAATCATTAAAAGATAATGTAAAGACAAGGTATCTTTAGATTTAAATAATATATTTTGCATTGTTTCGTCTACTTCATGCAATCGAGAAAGAATAGTAAAATCTTTCTTTAAGTATGCAGTAGATAGTAATGAAAACATTTTTTGTAATTGTACCAATAATGCAGCATTATCTTTTCCAATGTTTCCTTTAGATTTTCTATGAAGATGATAACATAACCGTGCAATTTGTGTAAGATAACTCAAAAACTGCCATAAAAAAAATGTTGCAGGATGATGAAATAAATCTTTAGAAAGACAACGCTTCAAAAAATTATCGTGTTTTTGAACAATATGAACGTAACCAATTAATAACGGTGAAGAAATATCCTGTAATATCTGTTCTATCAAGTAAAACTGTTTTTGAAAAATATTTTCAAAAGTCTCTGCACTAGGTTCAGTGATATTCTCCAAAAAATAACCATTATCTTTTTTGAATAAAGCAAAACCTAACATAAATTTGTCTACAATATCTTGTAAATCTTGTTCATTTCCTTCATATGTTATGTCAATTCGATCAAAACCAGCCCTATATGCATTAACCAACAAAGTTCTTACAGTACTTTCTCTTCCTTTGTTTATAGGAAACGAAATAGTTTTTTTTTCTTTTGATCGTGTTTGCGCAGTTATTAACATACCTTCTTCAACAGAAGTAAACTCTAATTCATCACCTTCTTTCAAATGATGTGCATCTATCCATTTCTTTGGAATATAGACTGTAAGCCCATATCCTCCTTGTTTGATCAGTTTTCTTCTCATAATTGTAAGAAATGAAGCTCCATATATAAAGTTTTTGCAAAAAGATATGTGAAATATCTTTGATAGTAGAAAGATATTAATGAGGAATAAGTTTACCACTAAACAATAAGAATAACAAAGGTGAAAATAATGATAACTCAAGTTTATTATGGACCAATTGTACCGTTTGGTACACCTATAGAACTCTGGAGACATTTAATAAAGTCCGGGTTAGGAAATCATGTTCGTGGTGTTTGGCCAGGACCACATGGTGAAGCAGTTGGCGGATTTAATTACCATGATAAAACATATAGTATAAAATGTACTACCCAAGGAATTAAAGGAGGAGACATTTCTGTAGAATTATTTAATGCTGAGGAAGCAGAATCAGAAAGAGTAAGTAAAATTATTAAAGATATTTCAAGAGTAACATCTGTACCAGAAGCACATAGATATTTAAGATTAGGTGCAAGAAGAGCTGGAATAATATTTACAGAAAATGCTTGGGATAAGTATATGTCTGCAATATTTGATAATGCAGATAATCCTGAACAAGAAAATCTTCGCACATTTAGAGAAGGTATTGGAAGTGATTTATCCACAATTTTAGCACATCCATATTTTGAAAAACTTGAAACAGAAGTAACAAGAGAGTATAAAAAAGCAAAACTCGAGATTAATGAACCAAGTGAAGATTTTGATATGCCTCTTTTCAATGCTGAAATACAACTATTAGCAAGCGCAGCAATAACTTCAAGTGGATCATTTAAGGATTTAAAAGACAATATAAATCTCTCAGGATTATATGTTATTCATACACCTGTTGATATTGCACTTTGGAATATGTATGAACAATTAACAAAATCATATGCACAAAGAAGAGAAACAATTTCACCAACAGACATAAGAAGTAATGAAGTACATAAAATTCATGTCTTTTTTTCACAACCTGATATTGTAGATATGATTTCTAAAGAAGTGCCACGTGCAGTTGAATTATTGCATCCGCTTGATAGAGCAATGTATGATCAAAGAAAAGCAACAGATGACAGACCAACATATGATCTTGTATTTAGATATGTCGAACAAAGAATGAAACACAAGTTTACTGAACAATATGTAAAATAACAAAGGCAAAAATTAAAATGACAAATACTCAACCAGTAAAAGACAAACAACAAATTGCAAGAGAATTAAATGAACGAGCTAGTCTCATCTTAAGAGATGAATCGCAAGAATCATTTTCAAGATTAGGAAGAGCGCAATTTGTTAAAAGTTTATGTGAGGTTGTAAGAGATTATTCTAGTCTTGATTTAACTAATCGTGATATTAATAATGCAATTAATACATTTAGATTTAATGATAACAGAGAAGATGCATTAAAATTAGCAATTGACTCTCACTATCATGCCACGGTTTTGGAATTATTAGGAAACACATTTGAAGCTGTGGAATATGCAGAAAAAAATGGTTTAATTGAAGAAAAAGATAAATTATATCACTCTTTGTTTGATAAAGCACAATCTGATGATGAATGTAGGGGTATGAATAGAGCAGCATTAGGCATTGCAAGATTAAGTTTTAGTAATCAATTTGAGGATTTAGTTAAAGTGTTTGGAGATGGACCTGAAAAACTAAGCAGATACTCTGAGATTAAAAAAACAAAAACAGATTCTATAGATCCTGACGAATATGTTGGAAAAGCTATAGAAATTATTACAAGAAAATATCCCGAGACTTCTGCAGATATTGCAATTATTAATTTAATGGGGTATAGAGTTAATAATGATCAACCTTGTGTTGAGAGTTTTTTTGATCGAGTAAGAAATAGAGGTATGGAATTAGGAGGAATTGCTGGTTTTCGCGAATCTCCATTTGGGTATGCGTCAATAATAAGATTAAACAGTTTACTTAATTTAAGATATGGTTCAGCAAGAAAACCTGAACAAGTAATGGCAGATAAAGATAATATTAACACATTAGCAGGGCAAGCAGTTGTTCTTATGCAATCTCTTGAAAGAATTGCAGATGTAAATTATATGGAATGGAAACACCACAGTTTTGAATTGAGAGATGCACCACTTACTTCTGCAGCAGAAGTAGCAAGAGCGTTGGGATTTGAAGAAGACAGAAGAAGAATAGTCAAAAAAATGACTGACGCTGGTTGTTTAATTCAATTAGGCAATGATTATGCTAAAGAAGATGATATTGAAAATGCTCACGCGTGTTATAGAAAAGCAATTAAATATGAATGGAGACCTGGCACGCCGGCAATAATTGCCAGAGATTTATTAAAAGATCTTGATCTTGCTATTGAATTATATAAAAAAGCAGCAGACAATGCTTCAGCCTCATTGGCATTAAATCAAGAAGGTGGTTTTAATACTTGTTCGTTAAATGCCCTGGGAAAACTTTCTAGAGGATTAGATAATAAAAGAGATGCAATACTTTCTGCACTCCAAATAATTGAAAGAAGAAATTTAGCAACAGACAATGATGAAGTTTCAAGATTAAAATGTGTTAATAATACCCTTCGTGATTTATATAATAATTTAACTGAATTAAATTTGACAGATTCAGAACAAGTTAACCGTTGTGTTGAAACATTTCATTCTATTGGTTTAGATGATTATGCTGGAGTTATCTCTCATATTACAGGAAGAGCAAGGTTAGAAACGGGAAACATTAGTGAAGCTAATTCTTACTTTGAAAAAGCCATACAGTTGTATTCTACATCTGATTGGTTGTTACAAGCTGCAATTGCCGCAGATGACATGAAAGATGTAACTCATGCAAAAGAATTAAGAGTACAAGGCGTTAGAAAATTAGCATCAATGTTTGAATATTCTCAAGCAATTAGAACAATAAGAGAATACAAATTAGAAGAAATAACTCAAGAAATTACTTTAACAGCTATAGAATGGGCAGAAAAAGAAAATGATCATTCTTTTGTAGGATTCTATTGTAACCAATTAGGATTAACAGGAAAAGCAATGCAGAATTATTGGAAAAATCCAGCTAACGGGGATCGTGATAACTCTAGAGAATATGCTTTATTAGTTTTTAGTCGTGCATTTGGTGGAAATGGTAGGCCTACTTTTGATGGATTTTGGTATGAAGATGTTCCTGACTTTAAAGTTGTTCGACAAAAGATTGTAGAAGAGTATGGTGAATCTGAGAAAAGAGATACAGAAACACAAAATAAGATGGATAGAGATAGAAACGATGTTAATACTGTAATTGGTCAAGTAACATTAGCTATTGATTATTATCTTCAATTAAAAGGCCAACCTCAATATATGAAATTAGATCATAATACTAATAACATAGCAGCATATCTTGCTCTTGTTATTGAAGATGAAGATCAAACATTTAACATTTGGAAAAATAATTTTTCACCATTTAATGCAGCAGTTGAGCTTTATAGCCATGGAAGACAAGATGAAGGATTAAGCTTACTTCAAAGAATAGAGCAAGAAACAAATGATGGAGAAGGATATTCAAGATTAAGTAGTGCTTTTGAAGAAATTGGGTTTACAGAAGAAGCAAAACGTGTTAATACACTTGCAATGAATGCGTTTCTTACTGAGAAAAACTACAGCAGTTATTTTTATGCCGCAACTAGATTAAGTGATAATCCCAAAGCAATTATTTTAGGTGGGGTTTATATGAATTACTCCTGGGATAATCATGTTAAGGAATGTTTTGATACTGCTAAAAAAATTGCAGAATCTAATGAAGAATTAAAAGAATACATGCAACAAATCTGTACAGATGCAATTCCAACTTTAGTAGATAATGGTCGGTTTGATCAAGCACAAAGATGTGCAGAATTTATTGGCGATCAAAAGAGGATAGCATTTTATACAGAAATTACTAATGTAATAAAAGGGATTAAAGAACTCACAAAAAAAGAAGTATCTGAATGGTAAAAATGAGTTTCTCCCTTCATACATTACTTTTAGGATTGTTTGCCCAACCTATTCAACCAACTGAACTAGTCGTCAACACAGATCCACATCATTATTCTGCAAACATATCTCAAGAACAAGGAGAAATAGATCTTTCGAATATTGCAAAACAAGAACCAACAAATGATTGGCGTGAAGAACTATGGTATTATGTTGAAACAACAGATGGAAAAACACAATGGTATGAAGCAGGAATAGATGAAAAATATAATTCAGTAGAACCAGATAAAAAAATAACAGAAAAACTTCTCAGAAAAAGTAATGAAATTTCAAAAATAGTAGATTATCATATTCATCCAAAAGAATTTCCGGAGTGTAATTACGTAAGCCTTCCATCAATGTTTGATAGTATGAATGAAGTAAGAGGCGCACAAAAATTCATGGAAAAAAATTCAAATATCCATTATGAATCCAGAATTGTAACCTCTAACGGAATGTTTGTCATAAATTATTCTCCAGAAGTTGTTAACGAAGAAATTGCAGTACAAACAATTCAAACACAAATGAAACCATCTACTGATGCAATTGTAAATCCCACATTAGGGAATTATGACTTAATTGCAAGACCTATAGAAGATAGCAAACGTTTTGCAGCAGCAATTACAAGCCAATATGCACCTGTAGCATTCATTCCACAATAAACCCAAACCTATAAATACCTCTTTTTCTAATATTTCTCTAAAGAGGTGTTATTATGGCAGGATATGAAGAATTCGTTCATCTTAATTATAAACCAAAAAATACTGATCTTATTGGACAATTTAGAGTAAAAGTTCCAAAGTGGGAAACAAAGGAGCGTTGTTTTGGTGCAGTTGCATCAGAAAGTTCTATTGGCACATGGACTGAACTTAAAAATGTTCATTACAAACACGTTCAAGAAGTTGCTGCAAAAGTGTATCATGTAGAAAAAGAATCTTCTAACAGTTATTGGATAAAAATAGCATATCCAGAAAGACATTTTGAACCTGGAAATATTCCTCAACATCTTGCAGCCATTGCAGGCAATGTTTTTGGTATGAAAGCTGTTGATGCATTACGACTTCAAGATATTCAATTCACAAAAAATGCAGTAAAAGCATTTCCTGGCCCAAAATTTGGAATTAAAGGAATACGAAAAATATTCAATGAAAAAAAACGTCCATTAATGCTTTCTGTTGCAAAACCAAAAGTAGGTATGACAACTGCAGAACATAAAAATATTGGCTGGCAAATCTGGACAGGTGGTTTAGATCTTTTAAAAGACGATGAAAATTTAACACATCAATGGTTTAATCCATTTCAAAGAAGAGTTATTGAAACATTAGCTGTAAGAGACAAAGCAGAAAAAGTAACAGGAGAAAAAAAGAGTTATCTCATTAATGTAACATCAGCAACATATCAAGAAATGGAAAAACGTGCAAAATTTGTTGCAAAACAAGGTGGAGAGTATGTCATGATTGATATATGCACATCTGGCTGGAATGCAGTGCAATCATTACGTGAATTATGTGGAGATTTAGGATTAGCAATTCATGCTCATAGAGCATTTCATGGAGCATTTACCCGAGATCAACATCATGGAATGTCTATGATATTAACTGCAAAATTAGCGCGCTTAGCAGGAGTAGACGATTTACATGTGGGAACTGCTGGCATCGGAAAATTAGTTGGCAGTAAAGAAGAAGTGATTCAAATTGAAGATGAAGTGACAGAATCCTATCATCACATTAATGAATTAAAAAGAAAATTAACACATCCAACAGTATTACCAAATCCAAAATTACACACTCTTGGACAAGAATGGTATGACAAAAAATCTGTGTTCCCTGTTTCTTCTGGGGGTTTACACCCGGGAGTTGTTGAAGATGTTCTTCAAAGATTAGGAACAGATATTATGCTTCAATTAGGTGGCGGAGTTCATGGTCATCCAAATGGAAGTTATGCCGGAGCAAAAGCAATGCGAGAAGCAGTTGAAGCATATCTTGATGGAGTTTCTGTAGAACAAGCAGCAAAAACAAGTCCTGAATTAAAAGTTGCATTAGAACATTGGGGCAAAATGCATCCGAAGTAATTTTTTTTAAATTATAGAAATATTTCTCTAAATAATGGACAAGTTAGGATTAGTAGCAAGATTAAAACAACAAGGAATAGTTGTTATAGACCCTTCCAATATCCACATAGCATGGTATCGCAGACAAAGAGAAGAAGAGTTAATTCTTAATGAAATAGCAGAAGCAGGAATTCCTTTAGGAAAATCAATGAGAGAAAATATTTTTGATTTTGCATTATATGGTGGAAGAGATGGGGTTATAGTAGGTTATACTCCAACAGTAAATAAGAGTATCTATGATGAAATAAAAAGAGTAAGCTTTGAAAAAATAAGAGAAGCAACAGAATATGACTCAATACAGAAAATTGTTTGGCAAACAGATGCAGATCTTGAATCAATAAGAGAACTACCGTCAAGAAGATGGTTAGAAGATCCGAAAAAAGCAAAAAGTAGAGAATATATGTGTACTCTTGTAAGTAGAATAGAACAAGCATTTATGCCAGAAGGTATAACTGTTCTTGAAAGAAAATATGGGTTTCAAAGTATAGTAGTTCCAAATTACAGAAGACTAAAAGGAAAAACGAACATTGCAGTAACATACATGTTAAATGTTATGTAGTAAGCCAAGTGACTTCATCCGTATCAAAATCAAACTCAGCAATAAGTTTTTCTTTCATTTCTTTATTTTTAAACATCTGTTTAATATAAATAACAGAATCTAATGCTTCGTGAGAAGACATGTGTGCTTTTGTTAATTTTTCTGCAATTGCCTGTCGTTTTGCATATTTTTGTTTTGCAATCCAAATTTTCAATAATCGTTGTGTCTGTTCATATACAATCGGATTTTTATTTCTTTGTTTTTTAGAAACAGCAACACCAGCAGATAAAAATGCGTCAATATATACCAAAAATCCCCAATGTTGCCATCGCCTAATTCTTCCTTTAAACACATCTGCTCTTGACAAATATTCATATGCTTGTGCAAGAGATTCTGCATCTGTATATTCTTTTGGCAAGTTTTCATCAACCCATAAGAAGATATGATCAATGTCTTCTTGAACACTTTGAAATGCAGTTTTTGCAATATTTGCGTCAGATATTTTAAACACTTTAATGAGTGCATCTTGAATAGATTCCCGTTTATTTCTATATCCTAATTCCTCAAATCGCTGTAAGGTAATTTTTTCATTACCGAGGGATTGAATATCATTAATTGCAGCGCGCAAATCCCCATCTGCTTGCCGAGCAAGAGTTTTCAAAGCACTTTCATCATAAGAAATATTCTCAACTGCACATATTTTTTTCAAAACCTCTGTAACAAGAGTGTATTCGTGCGGTTCAAAAGCAACTACCTGTGATTTTTTTAACAAAGATTTAATTTTTTTATCAGATACATCTTGACAAGTCAAAAAAATAGGAAACTCAGTTGTATCAATAACATCTTCAAGTGCACTAATACCTCCCCTATCTTGATTACCTGCGAGACCATCAATTTCATCAATAAGAATAATTTTACTTGAAAAAAACAATGATCGTTGTTTTGCAGCTGTGCCAATAATAGAAAGAATTGCATCTTTATTTCTACAATCAGATGCATTAATTTCAATAAGTTCTAAACCAGAATCATGTGCAAGTGCATGAACTGCAGCAGTTTTCCCGCATCCTGTTGGTCCATGAATGAGCATTGCCTTTCTTTTTTGTTTTTTAAATGTTTCAACAAACAATTTCATTTGCTGAATTTGTGGTTGATAAAATGAAATTTCAGATAATGTTTGAGGTTCATATTTCAATGTCCATGGAAGAGTATCTGACGCCATGAAAAAAGAAACATGCATTTAATTTATTAAGATTGTTAAAATAATATTACTCACGCAAGCATTACCTTTAAATATCACAACCCCTTGCAACAATGTCATGACAGACGTTCCTCAATATGATCCATTGCGAGAAGAAAAAAAGTGGCAAGAATATTGGGAAAAGCATCATGTTTACAAGTTTGACTCAGAAAGCAAAGCACCAATCTATAGTGTTGATACCCCTCCGCCAACAATTTCTGGTAAGATGCATTTAGGTCATGCATTTTCATATTCACAACAAGATTTTGTCGTTCGATATCATCGTATGAAAGGTGAAAATATATTTTACCCCTTTGGAACAGATAATAATGGTCTTGCAACAGAACGTATGATTGAAAAGTTAAAAAATGTCAAATCAAAAAAAATGCAAAGAACTGATTTTATCAAACTTTGTAATGAAACGTTAGAAGAAATACGACCTGCATTCATTCAAGGATGGAAAGATATAGGCATCAGTTCAGATTTTTCATTATTATACTCAACCATAGATCCACATTGCATTGCAATTTCACAAAAATCATTTATTGATTTGTACAAAGAAGGCAGAGAATACCAAAAAGAAGCACCAACTATATGGTGCACAAACTGTCAAACAGCAATTGCGCAAGTAGAATTAGAAGACATAGAACTTGATTCTTTTTTCAATGATATAATTTTCAAAATTCAAGATACTGACAAAGAAACTGACTTATTAATTGCAACAACAAGACCAGAATTATTATCCAGTTGCGTTGCAATCTTTGTCCATCCTGAAGATGAACGATACAAAAATATTGTAGGCAAAAAAGCAAAAGTTCCTTTATTTAATCATTGTGTAGAAATAAGATCAGATATTCGTGTAAATCCAGAAAAAGGAACTGGAGCAGTCATGTGCTGTACATATGGAGATCAAACAGATATTGAATGGTACAAAGCATATAATCTTCCAAATATAAAATCAATAACTGAAGCTGGATCAATGGCAGAAAAAGCAGGAAAATATGCAGGATTAAAAATAGCAGAAGCACGAAAAGAAGTAATAGAAGACTTAAAAAAAAGCAATCTCCTTGTCAAACAAACAAAAATAAAACATGCAGTAAATGTGCATGAACGTTGCCAAACCCCTGTTGAAATTCTTAATACTAAACAATGGTTCATTAAATATCTCGATATCAAAGATCAATTAATAGATGCAGGTAAACAAATGAAATGGTATCCTGACCACATGAGAGTCCGATATGATAATTGGATAAAAGGACTACAATGGGATTGGTGCATTTCACGCCAACGATATTTCGGAGTTCCCTTTCCAATATGGTATTGTAAAAAATGTAATGAAATTATTCTTGCAGAAGAAAAAGACTTACCTGTTGATCCTTTAACAGATAATCCAAAACACCCATGCAAATGTGGTTCAAAAGAATTCAGACCAGAACAAGATATACTTGACACATGGGCAACATCATCATTAACACCACAACTATCAATTCAACTTTTAAAGAAAAAGAAAAATTATACACAATTGTATGAAAAATTATATCCAATGAGTTTACGACCACAAGCTCATGATATTATTACATTCTGGTTATTCAATACTGTTGTAAAAAGTAAATTGCAATTCAATAAAAATCCATGGAAGGAAATCATGATTGCAGGTCATGCACTTGATCCTCATGGTAAAAAAATGAGCAAAAGCAAAGGCAATGTTGTTGAACCACAAGAGGTCTTAAAAAAATATGGTGCAGACGCATTACGATTTTGGGCATCAGGATGCAAATTAGGAGACGACCTACCATATATGGAAAAAGATTTAATTACCGGGAAAAAAATGATTACTAAATTATGGAATGCATCCCAATTCTGTTTAATGAGTTTAAAAGATTTCGAACCTGAAAGTTTTGATACAAAAAAGTTAAAACCTATAGACAGGTGGTTATTATCAAAACTTAATAGAATGATTATAGAAGCAACAAATGCGTTTGAAGAATATGAGTATGCTAGAACACGGTTCTGCACAGAACAGTTTTTCTGGCATGATTTCTGTAATTACTATCTTGAAATTGTCAAAGATAGAATTTACAACCCAGAAAAACGTGGAAAAAATGAACAAGAAGCTGCACAATACTGTTTATACACAAGTATTTTAACAGTATTAAAATTAATGGCACCAATTATGCCATATGTTACAGAAGCAATATATCAAGAATATTTTAGTAAAAAAGAAAAATATATCAGTATCCATTTAAGCCCATGGCCAACTGCAGACCAAACAATAATCAATGAAAAAGATGAAGCAACAGGAGAAACAATTATTAATATTATTAGCGCAGTACGAAAGATAAAATCAGAAAAAAGTAAGTCTTTAAAAGAACCAATAAAACAAATTCTTATTGAATGCCTACCTTTACGACAAGAACTTCTTGAAGCTACATTTGATGACCTTTGTGCAACATGTATCTGTGAAAAAGCTGCTTTTGGCACAGGAGATAAAGAAGTAGAAAAAGACGTAAAGATTAATGTTGAATTTTAAATAATTCTTATTTTTATTCTCTTCCAGCGACAATAAAGGACACGAAAAGTATTTAAACAATAGCAGATGTAAAAGTCACATGATTCAGCTTATACAAAATTTTGTCAAAAAAGTTTTTCGTGATTTATTTCAAAAGAAAAAAAAC
>JBAZCJ010000031.1:0-12727 GCA_041671005.1 Candidatus Woesearchaeota archaeon
ACTTTTATGTACAGGAAGGTATTTCGACAAATCTTTAGACACTAAATATGTTCCATCTTCTCTTTCTGGTTTTGCAACATAAAAACCTTCTTTTGTTTCAACAAGAGAAACTCCTCTTGTACCACCTAATTTTCTACGCCAACCATATGATTGAAAATCAGCGAACATTCCTGCTTTTTGAACATATTCTGGATAAAGATATAATACTGCATCTGATAATGAGATACGTACTAATTTTAGTTCATCTGGCATTGTCATGTTAAAATCACTTCAGAAATATCTTGCATGTTTGCAATTGCATTAATAAGCGATTGTGCTGGACCAACAGAAGGCATTGCTACAAATCTTTCTTCCATTCTTTCTATTGCTCCTAAAATTATTTCTAAGTTTAGATCAGCATTTTTTTTAGGGAGTAGTTCTAAGATTCTGTCAGAATCTTCTAAAGGAGTCACATAATTCCTTCTCCATTCTCTTCTTGCAGCTTCACCATTACATACATGATCATCCGAAAGAAATTCTACTAGCTCAAAATCATGAACAAAAATAACAGGGATACCTTGTTTAATATATTTTCCTTGTTTACTTGGACCTTCTGTATGATCAATCCCATTACTTTCCCAAAAATGTTGAGCAAACATGTTGGGAAATGCAAGTTCAGATAACAAATATTTTAAATCAAATCGACTCTCCATATCACCACTGTTAATCTGGGTTCGTAATTTAATCAAATAGTGTGATTTTGATAGTGGACAATTTTGAATAGGCTCATGGTATTCAAACAATGCAACTCTTCTGCCATCTTTTTCTAAGTATCCATATGGTTTTTCAAAATGTATACTCAGGGTGTCATCAAGATATGTTGCTCGTAAAGATAATGCACGTGCAACTGAAACTTCTTTTACTGTTAAACTTCTATATTTTTTTAACAATTCTGATAAATTAAGATGATGACTCAGACCATAAGAATTCGCTCTTTCTGGTTTGGCAACATAACGACCTGTTTTAGATTCAATAAGATGAACTCCTCTTGTACCACCTAAAATACTTCCTTGAGAATTCGGATCATAATCTGAAAATCTTTGTGCTTGAGAAACATATTCAGGATATAAAAATAATACTACACCTGATAAAGGAATACGTACTAATTTTAGTTCATCAGGCATTGTCATGTTAAAATCACTTCAGAAATATCCTGCATATTTGCTATTGCATTGATTAATGGACCTGCTGGACCTACTGAAGGGTATGCTAAAATTCGTTCTTCCATTCTTTCTATTGCTCTTAAAATCTCTTCATAGTCTTGCTGAGCAGATTTTTTTGGAAGAAATTGTAGAAGTTCATTTACGCTACTAAGAGGTGCTTGTAAGTTTGAAGAAAGTCCTTTTAAATATATATAATGGTTACGCCAAACCTGAAGACCTGTATTATTATCATGATCATATGTTTGACTTGCTAGAGTTACTAATTCAAAATCATCCACAAAAATAGTAGGCATATAATTTTTTAAATATGCACCCCACTTACTGAAAGATTCATTATGACAAACACCATTATGTTTTAAAATTAAATTAGCAAAATATTTTGGAAACGCAAGATCAAACAATAAATATTTTACAGTCACTGCTTTAAGACGAGATTCACGATCCCACCCTTCGATTCCTTTTTGCCATTGAACATATCTGTGATTAGTTGCATTAGGACAAATGTGTAAATCAGGATTGTATTGAAATAACCCTACCCTTTTTCCATCTTTTTCCATAAATCCATAAGGCCGTTCAAATGTAATACTAATGTCATCATCAATATACCCTGCTCGTAAATATAATGCACGTGCAACTGATACCTCTTGTACTGTAAAACTTCCACAATCAGGAGTTAAATCTAAAAAATTATGAATCCCCCCATTATTACTAGTCTCATCTCTTTCTGGTTTGGCAACATACGGCTTAGCACTTCCTGGAATTATAAGATGACATCCTCGTGTCCCTCCTAAAAATTTATGTTGTTCTGATTCTTGATGCCCGAATCTTTGTGCTTGAGAAACATATTCAGGATATAAATATAAAACTCTATCAGATAAAGGAATACGTACTAATTTTAACTCTTCAGGCATTGTCATTTTAAGACAATAAACTGACCCCTACTTATAAATATTGTGCTTTTTTATCATTTAAGAGTAGTTAAATATCTAGTGGGTTAAAATTTGTATTTGTATCATAATAATCTTCATTTTCTTTTTTCTTTAAGAAATTGACAATAGCATACGTTACTGGAGTAAATAATACTTCAACACTAACTTTGAAAATATAATTTGATACAATAATTGCAACAAGCAATGACGTTGGCATTGTTCCTGCAAATGCAATAAGAACAAATAATGATGTATCTACTCCTTCTCCAACGATTGTTGAACCAATCGTTCGCATCCAGAGATGTTTACCTTGCATCCAAACTTTCATTTTTGCAAGAATATACGAGTTAGAAAATTCCCTTGCAAAATATGCAATAATACTTGCTAATACTATTCTTGGGACAATACCTAGAATAGACATATAGGCATCCTGCATACCCCAATCTGCAGCAGCTGGCAAATAGCCAACAATTGCATACACAACTGCCATTAAGATAATACAAAAAAATCCTGTCCAGATAACTCTTCTAGAGCGTTTATATCCATATACTTCTGTAAGAATATCTCCAAAAATGTACGCTAAAGGAAATAAAATTGTACCGCCATCAAATGTAAACCATCCGAGATTTAATATTTTAACAGACGCCGTATTAGAAATTAACAAAATTGCAACAAAAAGACCTGTGATGTAATCAAGATATTTATAGGAACGATTTTCGATTAATTGTTCAGTTATTTCTGGCATTTTTGAAGATGAAACAGGCATGTATTATATATTTTTAGGAATTTTATATATTTTAACTTATTATTTCATTACCTGCATTTTGTGTTTGCCTTACTTGGCTTCGTGTTGTTGCTTAGCTAAACTATTGTTGCTTCACTTGCTCAGCATGAAATGCTAGCTATTTTGAAAAGATAGTAAAATTTAAATATTACATTGTATTATGCATGTAATATGAACACAATTACATTCAAATTGTCTGAAGATATTGTTAAAAAAATGGATGAGCTTTTACATCCTCTTCATTTTAATAATAGAACAGAGTTTATCCGAGAAGCAATACGTGACAAATTAAACAGTGTTGAAACCGATCCATTTCTTAGAGCATTGCAAAAATTTAAAGGATCTGCAAAAATAAAAGTTTCTGATGAAATGTTACGTAAAGCAAGAGAAGCAGTATCAAAGAAATATATGCCTTTAGAGTAAATCTTCTGGTTTTTTAATATCTACATAATTTTGTAACTCTTCAAAATGATGGTCTCTTGTTACTAAAATAGCACCATTATCTTTTGCAAGTACAGCATGAAGACAATCCATAAATGGAAGATTCATGTTTTTTGATAATACGCTTGCTTCTTGCTTTTCTTGGTGATTAATAACAATCTTGAAAAGAATATTATCATTTTTACTATCTTCAAAAATTTTCTTTATTTCTTCATAAGTATAATAAATTAATAATTCATCAATAATTACCTCAGAATATATTATGTTTTCATTATTTTCTTTAATTCTTTTTACTAATTGAAAAGCCCATTCTCCAAGAGGCCTAAAGTTATCGTTTCTTCCTTCATAAAGATCTCTCCAAATGCATGTATCCAAATAGTAATTCATGCCTAATTTCAAAAAGAAGTGTTTAAAATAACCTTGTGCAGAAAAATTGAAAGAATTTCAGGTTTTAGTACCCTTTCTCATTTTTCACAAAGAATGCACAATATTGTTTGAAAATTGTGTTGAAATAACCGTCATGCTCTAATCGTCTTGAAGATGTTTTAATATAACTATTTGTAATGTACTTTAATTTTCCTTTTTTCTTTAATGCTAACAATACATGAGTGTCTTCTGCAAGCTTTCGTGTTTCATCAAAGCCTGGAAATGCTTCTGCTTTACAAAAGATTAAACCTGAACCTGCTAAAAAGAAATATCTGCAAAAATTTCCTAGTTTCCACATGACATCTGCCTTCCAAATATGATCTGAAGAATATGTTTTTGTTACCCCTCCAATATATCCTTGTTTGATTGTCATTTCAATCTCATTTAACAAATTTGGAGCCATAATAGAATCTGCATCAATAAACACAAGAATTTCACCCGTGGCTTGTGCAGCACCATAATTACGCACTGCAGAAACATTTTTGAGTTTAACATTATATACTTTTTTTGTATATTCTTTTGCAATTTTTTTGGTATCATCAGTACACGAATCACAGACAACAATAATTTCACACTTTCTTTGAGTTATAATACTAGAAAGACATTGTTCAATTAACACAGCTTCATTATATGCGGGAATAACAACAGAGATTTTCATTTTAAAAATTCAGTGACATGACTAATCACTTCCTCATATTTTTGTGAGAGTATAACATGATTACTTTTAATGTGTAAGAGTGTTATCTGTGGATTTGCTTTTGCATCACTTTCAATAAGACTATTATGCGCACACCAATCATCAACAGAAATAAAAATAAGTGTTGGCACAGAAATTCCTGAAAGATATATGGGAGTTACAAATAATTCTTTAACTAATTTTATGACTGTTGTTACAGGTGTGCCTCTAATATCCAAATACGGATAATACCATATTGGCCGTTTTGCATACTTGTGATATTCTGTAAATCTTAATTTTCGTATCCCTGAAAATGGTTTCAACAAATAATATGCGAGTAATGCACACACCTCAAACATTGATGAAAATTTTACATATCGCTTTGAAAATAATGTGAAAAGAACCATTTTTTTTACATGCTTCTTTATTTTTTTATATACTTCAACTGCAACAGTTGCACCTAAACTATTGCCAACAAGCGTGACATATTGTATTTTTTCTTCGCGAATGATTGCAAGGATGTCTTGTACAATTGTATCAACAGTCATGTATTCTAAAGGACATCTTCCACTATTGCCATGATTTCGAATATCTACTGCAATAAAATTATGCTTTTCAAATGCATGAAAAAATGGTTTATAAACTGAATGATTACTTCCAGCACCATGAATAAAAATAATAAAATCTGATATTGCATTTACTCTGTTAATAACGTAATAAATATCTGTAGTAGTATGAATTGTTTTTTTATACATAAAAAAAGGTAAAAGAATACAAGTTTATAAAGTTTTAATGCAAGTGATGTTCTAAGGTTGGTTTCTTCACAGTAATCCCGTATTTTTTTAAATCTAATATTTCTTCATGATGAAGTGCCCTATCCGCTCCAAGAGGCATAGAATTTACAAGAACTATGCGTGTATGTTCTGCTTTTAATCTTGAAAGAACATCTTGGATAGAATCAACACAGTTACTTCCAGTTAAATGAGGAGAAGATAATGAAACCCCTACTTGACTTTCCTTATCAGCAGGACAATACTCTGTTCCTTCAACATGATACAGCCCCTTTTTTACATAAATTTTTAAGTCTGCATGATATTGCTTTTCTTTATCTTTAGTCATATAAAAATAATTAATTTTCACTTATTTAAAGCTTTCTTTTTTCAAAAACTATTGTTTTAGAGAAGGTTCAACAACAGGATCTGAATGTTTGAACATATGCATTATTTTCTGTTTTGTAGAAATCCAATGAGCAATAATTCTGCCCTTAGTCATATCAATAAAATGAAGCACTTCTTGTTTATGCTCTTTTTTCTTCTCCTCTGCTTGTTTTTTATATTCCTCAATGTATTTCTTTGCTTCAGGAGACGGCCTGGCTAATGCTTGAATTGTTGCAAAAATAATTGCAAGTGCTACAAATAACATGATAGATGCAATCGCGGTTATTCTATCTAACGGAAATTTTCCTATAACAATTACTACTGCAAGCACTGCTGTGACATTCACTGGAATTGTTGAGGATGCAAAAAAAGATATTGATTTAGGAAGAATGTGAAAGAAATTACAAATACTCAAAACCAACGACCATAACCCTAAGAGTATAAAAAGAATCATAGTCGGTGCTATTGCACTCCATGATAATTGAAAAATAACTGAACCATAAGACTCATACATAAAACGAATTAATGCAGAAGTGACCCAAAGTAATGAAATGCAATTTGCAAATGCAGTATTCCACCCAAGCTCTTCTATTTTATTTCTTCCAAAATATAATTCAACAAAAAAAGCAGTGACTAACAACGGAAGAATCGTCCACAATATTTCAGGTTCTACTTGGGGCGTATCAATCATTTGCCAGAACCGAGGAAAAACAAGGTTTGACCAAAAATCCACTATATTTGTTCCTGTGATAACCATTTATATCTTGGATATATTTCAAAATTCATTCTTTAAATACGTTTTTGTTTAAAAAAACAAAACTTTAAATAGAGAAAAAATAATTATTCCGGAATTACTCATACGAGGTGAGTTTATGTATTACGATGATGAAGACAATGACTTTGATAATGAATTTTAATTTTCTTTTTTTTAACTTATTTTAATTTTCTTTTTTTAATTTATTGCAACACTTGCATATAAGACGCCTTTTGTTGCATAACTCCAGAGAACTTTTCCTGTTGTTGCATCCAACGCATAAAGAGATTTATCTGATGACGGAACATACACTTTATCGTTGTATACTGTAAGACCACCATAAATTTTTCCATTAGTCTTTGCTTGCCATACAAGAGTTCCTGTTTTTTTGTTTAAAGCATACACATTTTTATTCTGTGCACCAAAATACACATTTGAACTGTCAACAGCAGCTGTTGCTGTAATTTCTGAATTAACAGGATATTTCCATACAAGTTTACCATCTTTTGTGTTTACTGCGTAAAAATAACCATCATTACTACCAAAATAAACTATACTTGCTGTTTCATCTGTTGCAGGTTGACTTCTAATACTCTTCCCAGTTTTGAACGTCCATAAAGCAACACCATACTGCTTACTAATTTTGTACAGCGTATTTTCATTTGATGGAACATACAATGAATCAGAGGTGATTAAGGGTGCTGCAAGACTTTGACTTTTTGTAGAATACGCCCATTTTTGCGTCATTGTTGTTGCTGATATTGCACGAACAGTTCCAACTTTTAAATATTCATCAACAATGTAAAGTATGCCATTATCCACCTGCACATCTGTGTAAATATTATGGCCGGTGTAAGATAAAACCTGCTCGCCATCTTCATATACACCTAATGTACCTGCTGTATCTCCCGCATATACATAGTCCCCAACTGCAACTGCACCATAAATTTTTGCAGTATCTGCAGTCCATTGTTCTTTTCCATCTGTTAAAGAAACTGCAACTAATTCATCAGTTGTTGTTCCCACGTAAACTATAGAATCTTTAATAATTGGTTTTGCTTTAATATCTCCCCCTAAATCAGAAGATTTCCATGCAAGACAACCTTTATCAGCATCAAAAGCATACAAATAATTATCATCAGAACCAACAACAACATATGTTGTAGGAGTTACTGTGCATTTTGTACTGGTAACAGCTGCACCTTGCAATTCTGTAACATCATCTGTATATTGAGAGAATAATGTCAAAAAACAAAGTGCTGCAAATGCAATACACCCAACAATAATACAATGCCGTTGCTTCATATTTTTTTTATGGTGAGAATGTTTTTTATGATTCATAATATTTTTTTACAAACAGGAGTATAAATAGGTTTATGTTTTTGAAACAATTACAAAATAAAGTCCGTAACCACTGATAAGAGGTAATTTAGAATAACATTTAAAAATGGCAACATATTTCTCCCTATAAGGTGAAACAATGAATACACAAAGAACATTAGCGACAATTGTTACAGGGTTATTTTTAATAGCATGTCATGGTGATGAACCGAAAAAGCGAATTCTTGTTACAGGAACACATCCAACAACTAGTGCCCCAACACAACAGCCAACAGTTTATACTACAGAAAAAATAGCATTTGCAGAACCTGAAGCAGTTCAATATAAAGATAAACCATCAAAAGTTTTGGACAAAAAAAATGAACAAGATTCACAAGGTGTTTTGAAAGTTTATTTCAGAACAAATAGCGATACTCTTTTAACAAATGATAAAACAGATCTTACAACGTATATTAAAGCAGTTCCTGCAGATGAATGGATTGTAGAAGGATATGCTGACGCAAGAGGGTCTCCTGATGCTAATCAAAAATTAGGGATTAAAAGAGCAGAAGGAATTCGAGACATGTATTTGGCAGGGAAAAAAGTAACAATTACTTCACACGGTGAATCAAAAGCAACATGTGCTGAATCAGATAAACCTTGTATGGAAGGAGAAAGGTATGCACGAATTATCCCAGTCCATATCACTGCTCAAGTACCAACAACTAAAGCAGCAGTTATTGATGCAGGCATGACACAAATTGGACAAACAGATTCTTATCTTGTTGACTTAACTTCGTCAATGCAAGAAGAACTTTCATATATTCAAGGACATGATTACAAAGGAGCAGCTGTTTATGGGTTTAACAGTTGTAACAGAATGTTTGATGTTTCAACAAAGCCTATACAAGTTTGTGGAAATACTCCTTTATGGGATTCCTTAGAATCTGTTACAAAAAAACTAGACAAAAGATCATCACTGACTCTCATAAGCGATGGAGGAAACAATCTTGGAAGTACTTCACCAACTGCAGCTATACATGCTGCAAAGGCAAGAGGGATTACAGTTAATGTCATTGGTGTAGGAAGTTATACTGTACAAGCAAAAAATGAATTAGGACTTGTTGCAAAAGAAACTGGCGGACAAATATATATGCGACATTAATTATTTTTATTCTCTTTTTTAAAAATTTTTTATTTATTCACAACAAATGTCTGTAAGATCTGTAAAATATACTTTTTCAACTCTTTCAGAACCATCTGATTTCAAGGCATATGAACGTGTGTACCCTTCCAAATCTGTTGAATGAAGACATTCGCTATTTCGAGAAGGATCTTTTGAAACTTTACAGCCCTCATTACGATTCCATTGAACCCTTTGTTGAGAAAGCGGATCTGAGGAATCAACAACAAATGAAAAAAGATCTGTTATTTGTTTTTCTGTAAAAAATCTAGGATCAGCATTTAATGAATCATCCACTAATTTTAAACGCAAATCATAACCACAATTTTCTACACGATATAGATCCATAATTGTTAATCCACCAGAATATTCAGAATTATAGGTATCTGTTTTAACAACACCAATTGCTACTCTGCTCCCATCTGGTGCAAGTTTAACATATATATTTTTTACAGGTAATTCTGAGGGAGGAGTTATATTGAATAATTCACTGCCATTCCACAAATATATTTGTTGGCTACTTGCAGAATTAGAATATGTTTCTTTATCACCTGGTAATATTTTATTTGTTCGAAAAACACTTACACGCTTATTATCACTTGAATATAAAGGATATTTTTTCCCACCTACTTTGATTTGATAATTATCAACAACCATATCAAGAGAGATAGGATTTCTGACTATAACTGCAGGAGATTTTGGAATTTCAACTGGAGGATGCTCAACAACAGGAGGTTTTTCTGTAGTACATGCTGAGAAAAGTACAGTAAAAAAAAGAGATTTAACAGATATCATACTTTGAAAAAAAATAGGACCTATATAAAGGTTATGAAACAGATTCCACTTGAAAGTAACGACAGATTACCTGGTTAGGAAATTGACTCCCCACAATCTATTTAAACCATTACAAAACTATTTTTATTATGGAATTTAATCCTGACGGCAGCATAAAACTCCCTGGAAATCTTGCTAAACAAAAACAGGAAAATGAACAGAGAATGCAATGTCAGCGTTGTATAAAAGTACGAAAAGAAATTATTAGTAGTTATTCTCCAAAAAAATGTGCGTTACGTATTACATTATCTGACGCAATAAAAGATAATAGGTTTATTCAAATTCTTTATGATGAATTTAAACGACGTTCTTCTGTCCCTACAAAATTAAACCAAAATTCTGATAAAGAATTTGACGTGGAAGTAGGAACAGATTTTCGACGATGCAGTGATTGCTGTTCTTTAGTTAACAAATATAGAGAATTTCTAGACGGAAATGTCATTGAAGAAAAAGGCAGCTGCACTTTTGAAGGCAGAAAGAATATGGCCTATGAAGATTATTTTGAATAAAATATTAAGAAATAGTCCAAGTTTCTATTCTTGTGGTTACAGCTCTATGATCTTCTTCTTCATTATAAATATAATCATTAAATGTACCTGTTAATTCAGTTGAATCTGTTCTGTATATACATAAACCTGCACTTGAAATTACTTGATCATTAACATCAGGACAATTTTCTTCTTCATCTCCACCACCGACAGCAATAGCCATAAATTCTGTTGAAGTTTGTTTTGTTTCTGTTCCATCTCCAGAGTCTATTTCTTTGCTTAGTGCAATCCAGGCATGATCTGTGTAATATCCTGGTAATATTCTAAACTCGTATTCATTATTTTCATTAACTTCACCAATGACTGAAGGAATGGAGACTGTTTCAGAAAAGGATGCAGAGGTTGGATTGATAATTTCAGTCCATACTACTTTGCCTGTTTCTGGATCTATTTCATATCTTGAGTATTCATATGAAACAAGTCCTTCAATATTTTTAAGATATAATGTATATCCTTGCTTCCAATTAAAATACACTTTATCTCCACTAATAGTATATGTTGTTTCATGCGTATAATCTACTGAAGTATCATATGCACTGCCACTACTGTCGCTCATAAATGTTTCTTTAGAAGACAATGTTCCTGAAAAGGATTCTACTTTCAGAACAGAATCTCCATATTCTGATTCAATATCAGATTCTTTTGTTTCTGTGATAATAACAGAAGAGGGAGTTGTTGTAATAGGTGGAGTACTTGTGGTATTATTGATTTGTGTGTAATTTCCTGTATGAGTACAAGATGCAATGAAACATAATAACAATAAGACAAATAACAAAATTATTTTTTTCATAAAAAGACTAACGCATAAAGATATAAAAAAGTATTGATTGAAAATGTTTAATTAACAGGAATGTGATTTTCACAGATTAGAGATATATGTTTTAAACGTAACGCATAATTGCATCAATAACAGAAATTCCAGACCTTGTTAAACTAGCTTTCTGTCTCTGAACAACTTGATCAAAATGAGGTCTTTGTTCCTGATTAAGTTCTTTGAATAATTTTTCTAAAAATCTGAAAACTTCTTCAGAAGAAACTACATATTTTTCATCATGAGAATGATATGGCGTCATTTGCATCCAATATTTACTATTATCACCCCTTAAACAAAGACCAGCATCATTTACTTGCTGAAGATTTACTTGTCTTTCGTATGTGGGGGTTAGTCCGTAAAATAAAGCAAGCGGCCGATTCATTCCTATTACTTCACTGATTGTAGAATATCCACAATGACTTAATACTAAATCAGAAGCAGAAATTAATCTCAAATGATCCTGATATGTTACATTTCCTAAAAACTTTATTCTACCTTGTTGATATGCTTGAGTTTCCCCGAACTGGTTTTCTAATTCTTGTCTTTTTTCATCAATAAATCTTCCTACAAAAACAAGAGAAGCATCTCCTATAATACCCGTTCCACAAACATGTTTGATTCCACCAATAAAAGTTTCATATGCTTGACTATTACCGTGATTAAATCCACCAAAAGTTACAAGAACTAAAGGATGATTTATTAAATCTAATAAATAATTCCGGTTTACAAATTCTCTCGATTCATCTTTTTTATCACTTAACTCTAAAACATGAGTTGGAACAAGAGGATCAACAAAGTTTACTCCCTCGCTTAACAAAGTGAGTCTACTGCGATTTAATAAAATTGTTTCAGAGAAATTTGGTGTGAAGAAAGAATGAACTAAAAGATGATTACTTAGAATATATGTTAAATAAATCATTGAAGATTCTAAAAGTTTTCGTTGTCCAAACCGAAAAGATGAATATTCAATATTTTCTAACAGAGATAAGTCACCTTGTTGAATATTTTCTCTTTGTTTTTTTAAGTAATCATCTAATGTTTCAGATTTATCAACGTCCAAAAGATCTAATTCTAAAGATGCCCTATTATCCATGAGCCCAAAAAAATCAAATTGATGAGTGAGTTGAATTACAGGAACTCTTGCTCTTACTCCTGCTAAAACACAAATAGGATAATTAATTGCAATGACTGCATCAGGAGAAGCTTCTTTGATTTGTGTTGCAATCACATCTACGTAATCTCTTGTTAGACCACTATTTATAGGAGGAATAATTATTCTTTTTCCGTGTAGATTTCTCGCTAAATCCACATCATGATTAATATCCCATAATGCAGTTGTGAGATCATGATTAGAATGAAGATGATCTATAATATACTTTGCTACAGCTAAATCACCTGCTCCTAGGGGTGCAGGCATTATTAATATTTTCTTATGTGACATTTTTTAGTTATCAACAGTTCGAAAATAAGTTTGATTTATAAAATTTTATAGACATTACTACTTAAAAGTAATTTCATAGATAATTTTGACATTTTGTTTAGTAAAAAAATTATAGCTCACGCTAGTTTCTATTTGTTTACTTAGAATATAGTTTTCTCTATTTCTTAATTAGTTAATAAAAATAAAATGAAAATAAGAAAAAAAAAAGAAAAGACCAT
>JBAZCJ010000032.1:0-12199 GCA_041671005.1 Candidatus Woesearchaeota archaeon
GGGATAGCCATATTTTTTGAGAAGTCTTTTTACAATAACTCTAAGTTTTGCTCTTACTGTTTCTCTAAGTTTCCAATCGATTGATGTGTTTTGTTTTACTATGTCTGTCATTTCTCTTGCGATTTTCTTTAAGACTTCTTCGCCCAGTATTTCTTTTGCACTTTCATTATCTGCGAGAGCATCATAGAATGCAATTTCATCATCTGTTAAACCTAACTTTTCTCCTCTTGATTGTGCAGTTCTGATATTTTTTGCTAAGTCAATAAGTTCTGCAATTATTTGTGCTGAGTCAATACTTCTGCTTTGATATTTGAGTATTGCATCTTCAAGCATTTTGGAAAACTTCTTGTTTTCAATTTTATTTGTTTTGAATCTGGTTCTTATTTCATCAGCTAATAATTTTTTTAGAGTCTCAAATGCTAAATTTTTGTATTCCATATTTTGGAATGTCTCTAAGAATTTATCTGAGAGTATTGAGATTTCAGGTCTTTGAATATTCAAGTGCTTGAATACATCAATTTCTCCTTCAGCCTCGACAGCTTTTGAGACTAATTGTTTTATGACGCTATCTGAAAGGCTTCTTGATGTTCCTTCTTCAGTCTCAGTTTTCATTAATGATCTTGAGATTGATTGGAATAAAGCTGCATCTTCTCTTATGGCTTTTGCTTCATCAGAAGTTATTGAAAGATCTAATGCTTTCATTAAAGCTTGGACATTTCTTACAAATCTTTTCTTTCCATCATCTAATCCTAAAATGTGCTCTTCGATCTTGAAAAATATATCAATTCTTTTTTTCGAGTTTGTTGTTTTATAGTATTCTTCATAATTGCATTTGGAAAGCATATCTTTGACTATTTCATATTTTTCTTTGAGAATAGCAATTGCTTGGTCGCCATAACTTAATGGATCATTTTTGCCAGCTGTTTGTGTATAGACTGTAACTGCTTTTCTAAGTTCATCAGCTATTCCAATAAAATCAATTACGAGTCCTGCTTCCTTATCTTTATAGACCCTGTTAACTCTTGCAATTGTTTGCATTAAATTATGGTGCTTGATTATTTTATCAATGTAAAGTGTGTTCAAACAAGGAACATCAAATCCTGTGAGCCACATATCTCTGACGATGACAAGTTTAAAATCCGATTTTGGATCTTTGAATATTTTAGCTAATTCTTTTCTATTTTCTTTATTTCTCGTATGTTCTGCATATTCTTTTCCATCTGAAGCTGAGCCAGTCATAACTATTTTCATAAGACCTTTGTCGTCGTCTTTGTTATACCAATCAGGTCTAAGCTTTTTTATTTCATCATGCAGTTCTATGCAGATTCTTCTACTCATACAAACAACCATTGCCTTTCCATTTCCAATGAGTTGTCTCATTTCAAAATGATTAATGATGGATTTTGCAAGTTGTTCGATTCTTGGTTTTGAACCTGCTAATGCTTCAATGGTTGACCACTTAGCTTTTTCTTCTGCAACAATAGATTTTTCTTCTTGCTCTGTAAATTCGTAAATTAAATCATCAATTTGCTTGAATATTTCCTCATTCTTTCCAAGTTTAATCAGTTTAGAATCATAAATTATTTTGACTACTCTATGGTCTTCTAAAGCAAGATGCATATCATAGATGTCGATATATTCTCCAAATACTCCTCTTGTGCTTTTATCATCAAACTCTATTGGTGTTCCAGTAAATCCGATGAAGCTCGCGTTTGGTAAAGCATCTCTAAGATATTTTGCTAAACCATACTTGAGAATATTTTCTTGAAGTTTTGCTTTGAATCCATATTGAGTTCTGTGAGCTTCATCTGTGACTACGATGATATTATCTCTTGTTGATAATTGTTCAAATGTTGAGCCGTTTTTCGCTAAGAATTTGTGAATGGTTGTGAATATTATTCCACCTGATGAAACTTTCAATGCTACTTTTAATTCTTCTTGAGACTTAATCTTTTTTGGTGGCTCTTGGAATAATGAGAGTGATGCGAATGTATCATATAATTGGTCATCAAGGTCGTTTCTGTCGGTAAGAATTACTATCGTCGGATTTTTTAGTTTTGGATCTTTATTCATTAATGCTGTATAAAATCCCATTGTAAAACTTTTTCCTGAACCTTGGGTGTGCCAAACTACTCCAATCTTTTTGGTTGCACCGATTGCTTTGTATGTTTTTTGAATAGCTTTTTTTGTTGCATTATATTGATGATAACCTGCTAGAATTTTTTGATTATCATTGGTGAATGTTAAGAAGTTTTTTGCAATATCTAAAATTGATTCTCTATCACACATTCCTCTAAGAGTTGTTTCCATCGAGTTGGTTTTTGAGAATGTTCCGTTTATTGTTCTCCATGATAAGAACCATTCGTATGGGCTCGTTATTGTTCCAGCTCTTGCATCTTTACCATCTGAGACTATTTCAAATGTGTTATAGTTGAATAGTGTTGGAATTTCTTCGTGATAAGTTTGTAGTTGCTTAAATGCTGTGTCAATTGTTGCTTTAGGATTTGTAGGACTTTTAAGCTCGATAGTGACTAATGGTAGTCCATTGATGAATAAGAGAATATCTGGTCGTCTATTCTTTTTATTTTCAATTATTGTAAATTGATTGATTGCTAAGAACTCATTATCTTTTGGCTTTTCAAAATTAAATAATTGAACAATATCTCCTTTAATTCTTCCCTTGTATCTGTATTCGACTTCGACGCCATTTGTTAAATATTTGTGGAATGCTTTATTATTTTGGAGGAGCTTATGGCTTGTTGAACGAAGAACTTTTTTGATAGCTTCTTCTTTACCTTCCTCTGGAATATCTGGGTTGAGTTTGTTTATTGCATTTCTCAATCTTTCAACTAAGACAACATCATCCCACTTTGCACGTTCAGGATTATCTCCATCTGGAGCAATATCAGGACCATAAACAACTTTATAGCCTAACTCTTGAAGTATTTCAAGACCAGCATCTTCAATATCCTGTTCAACGATGAATTTCATTATGGCACCTCAATCGGAACTCTGATTTTTCCAGACATCAACTTAGGAAGAAGAAGGTCTCTGACTTCAGATAACCATTTTGATTTTAATGAGTTCACAAATATTTTCTCTAATAATGGCACGCTAAAATCAGAGAATGAATGAAGTATCTCTTCTGTAGGAACTAGTATTTTCAAATTACCAACAGATTCTTTGTTTATTCCGGGTTGTGCAGAATTAGCGTTTAAGTTAATTATATTTTCTGTAATATCTTTTTGGTCCAGGAAAAAATAAAGATATGGTTGATTTAGTTTTTCATTTGTTCTTAATATAAATACATGTTCATTCACTGCACACTTATTGAATGGAAAGTCTTTACCGAACATGGACTTTCTGCCGAGTTTGGCTCCATCTTTGTATAATAAAATATCGTAATCTTTAACAATGCCTTGTTTCATTTGTTCGAAAAACTCTTCAGAGATAAATTTCGTGCTTGAATAATCATAGTATCCGAGTCCATTAATATTTTCAGCACCAATACTTGGAATACCCTCTTTAAGACTGGGATCTATTCCTCCTTTAGGTCTTCTTCCAGATTCAATTTCTTTTAGCAAATCTTTTAGCAAAATAATCTTCCATCCATTAGGTATCTCTCCAATTTCACTTTCACTCATTTCTCCACCAGAGGACTTGTAAAGCTTTCTTTCCTGATTTGGAAATTCGAAGTTAACAAACCATTGCTTAAAGATTGTTTTCCCTATATGTTCAAGAGTTTTGTTTTGTTGTTGAAGAATGTCCATTTTTGAGTCAAGGTCTGAGAGTATTTTGGCTATTTTTTGTTGCTCAGACAATTTAATAAGAGGTATTAGAATTTGATTAAAAGTTTCTTTTGTAATTGTATTAAATACGGCGCCATGTCCTTTATGTCGTAATTCTTTGACTTTTTCTTTTAATAGATAATATAAATAATCATTATCCAAATTGTTTTTTCCATCTATACCATAGCAAGATTGATTGAAAGCCATATCTTTTGTTACTTGACCTAATTCACCTACTGTTCCTCTTGCAGACACGATTATTTGCCCTTTATGTAGTAACTTTGTAGAGCTATGTTCCAATCCTTTTATAGTAATCTTCTTTTCAGTATCATGAATCCAACGATTATCTCCTACAAAATCAACTACTGAAATCCAAGGTATATCTCCATTCCAATAGCTGCTTACGGACGTTTTAGGAGTGCCTCCACCGATGATTTCAATAAATTTTGAAAGAATTCCAACATCCCAGTCTTCAGGTATTTCTCCTATTTCAGTTTCTTTGTATGTTATAGTTGAGGTCATATGAGTAAGTCTCCGTTGAATGTTAATTGTGATAAGTCTTCATCACTTAGTTTTAACTCACGTATCTTTTTTGAATACTGCAAAAATTCAGGATATCTTAACATGTCAATGTATTGCAATCTATAGACCCTTCGTTTTATGAGCCAAATATATTCTTCAATATCAGTTCTTGTTATTTCTTCTCCAGAGTCCCTGAGTGATAATTCAAGACTTATTGGGAAAAGACTTCCAAACAAACCTATTTTAGTATTTGGTTGTATGTATGCAACATATTTATCTTTTAATAGGAAGGGTATTTTTGCTTTTTCAAGTGACTCTAAACCCTTAAACACAAATTTATCAGAGAAGAAAGATATATTGAAAACTTTCTTTATTGTTACTTTAGCTTCCTTGAGTTTTTCCTGTAATGTTTTTAAATTTGAATATTTCCAATACTTTGTTAGATATACATTTATTTGTTTTCCTTTCAGTTCAGGACTTAAAGAAACTATCTTTTGAACCAATAATGTGACGTTTGATTCATCAAAAGAGATTTTTCTCCAGTCTGCTTCATATTTTATGTCAGAATAAACTTTTATCTTGTTACAAAAGACATTTTTCTCAGTATTGTATGTTATGTTAATACCAAACAAAGGATTTTTCTCATCGTAGACATCATTTAAGCAAATATATCCATCTACTGTTGATATGTTCTCTGGGAAATGAAATGGATAACAGGAGGCTTTGGTCAATATTTCTGGAATAAGATTCTTAGTTTTAAACCAAAATTTTTTATCATCCATGTTAATGAATTGTGAAGGAATATTATTTTGTAGAAAATATTTCTTTAGTTTAACATAAGTCTCAGTTAAATCAACATTATAAATTACAATAACAAAAATTTTGTTTTTGTCAGCCCTCCCATCAATAATGTCTCGTATGTGAGTTACTTTAGTATCTGTAATTTCAGGTTTCTCAGCAAAAAATGTTTTTACTGTATTAATTATTGTTAATGCATTTTCACTTTTATCTACTTGGAAAAAAACAGGTTTAAGCGATATTTTTCCAGCATACTCCTCTTTCAATTTCTGATAATTATACTCGTCAAAGAGATTAACTTTCTTTGAATTGTGGGGGTTTGTTATTGACCAAGTGTTTATGTCAATTTTATCATTCATTTCTTCACGTGTAAATTTGAGTTTTCCAACTAAAATCTGGTCGGGAAGGAAGTCAATTAGACCACAAATCTGCTTATATCTCTTAGTAGTTTCACTGACGGTTAACTGTGTTGCAGGTCTATCAAGACTAAATGTTAATACATAACGCTGTATTGCCTTTCTATGACGTAAGTTATAAGCAACAGAAAGGTCATTAAAAGAGATGGTTTTATTTTCCTTATTAACACTTAATTGCAATCCAGTTAACGAAATATAGAGTGCATCGTAAGGGTATTCTCCTGCATCAATACATTCACTAAAGTATATTGTAGTCTTCATTGCTTTTTCAGCTCCTTGAAAAATTGGGATGTCTTAATAATTCCAACAAGGATTATTGATATTAGGAATAAGATAAACAGATTTATTGGTGTTGAAATCCAATTAATTATGACGGGTAACAAAGAGATTTTGAAAAAATCACCTTCATATACACTAGTAAAATCAAGTAATCCAAAAGCTCTCAATATTGTGAATAATCCAATAATAATGGAGACACTCCAAAGTTTTAAGTTTCTAAATACATCAAAGTATTTTTTTCGTATGTATCCATAAAACACAGGTGGATTATTATTCTTCAAGTATTCTAAGGAGTCTTTCCTGTTTAGTTGTATGCCTTGGAATTGTTTATTTTCTGCGTAGAGTAGTAACCCAATCTTATCATAAGTGTTTAAGGTCGTGATTGTGATTAAGTCAATAAGAATTATTTGGGTTTGATAAAATTCTTTGACTTTATTGTGTCTATATAACCCAAATAGCGTGGCTATTAATGGAAGGGCAGATGTATTTATGGAAGTGGTGAACTCATTATTTTTTTTTAAATATAATTCTTCAAGAAATAGATGAAGTGGCGCTAGATTATCTTCAAAATCCTTTGATTTTGTTGTTTTGATAAATTCCATTATGTTCTTTTTCAAGTGATTATTATTTTTGATAGATACGAGGAAAAATAGTTTCAGCAATTCATTTGCTAACATCTCATTCTTGGTCTGTTTCCAAGAGTCATACTTAATGAAGAATGCTTTCTTTCCATCATTTTTTATTCCTAATGCAAATAATAAAATTAAATCATCCGTTTTTGTTGGTAGAGAGCCTTTTTTTTCTTTGTAGAAATAATCAGTGATAGCAGATTCTAGTCTGTTTGAAGAGTTCCATTTCTCTTTCACAATATATTTAATTTGGTTGTCAGGAAATTTATCCATATTATTCTACCTTGAATCCTATGCTTTTGAGATTCTTTTTTATTTCTTCGTCGAGTCTTTTTCCTTCTTCCATTTGTTTTGCAAGTTCGGTTGTTAACTCATTCATATTGTCTTCAAATGGGATTCCGTCATCTTCCTCTTCTTCTGTACCGACATAACGACCTGGGGTTAGTATAAAGTTGTGTTTTTCAATCTCCTCTCGTAAAGCTGATTTACAGAATCCAAGTTCGTCAGAATAATTCTCTCCTTTCTTCCAATTGTGATATGTGTCTGCAATTTTTTGAATATCAACGGTAGATAACTCTTTGTTTTTTCGAGAGATCATCTCACCCAGTTTTCGAGCATCGATAAACAATATTTGGTTTGAGCGTTTTCCTTTTTCTTTTCTAAAGAACCATAGACATGCAGGGATTTGTGTGTTATAGAATAATTGTGACGGTAACGCTATCATACAGTCTACTAAATCATTTTCAACAAGATTTTTTCTAATATCTCCTTCGCCAGATGTATTTGACGACATAGAACCATTAGCCAAAACTAGTCCGATTGTTCCGTGCGGTGCTAAATGGAAAATCATATGCTGGACCCATGCAAAGTTTGCATTTCCTGTTGGCGGCGTTCCGTATTTCCAACGTGCATCCTCATGTAACCTCTCCCCACCCCAGTCAGATATGTTAAAAGGAGGATTAGCAATAATAAAATCTGCTTTCAAGTCTTTATGTTGGTCGTTGTGGAATGTATCTCCGAGAGCAATATTGCAATCAATACCACGAATAGCCATATTCATTTTAGCTAGTTTCCAGGTAGTAGAATTACTCTCCTGCCCAAAGATAGAAACATTGTTAATTTTTCCTTGATGTTCTTCAATAAATTTTTCTGATTGTACAAACATTCCTCCTGAGCCACAGCATGGGTCGTATACTCTTCCTTTGTATGGTTCAAGCATTTCAACAAGAACTCTAACAATTGAACGTGGAGTGTAGAATTGTCCTCCTTTCTTTCCTTCTGCGTCTGCAAATTCTCCGAGGAAATATTCATATACTCGACCAAGAATATCTTTTTTCTTACTTTCGGCATCACCAAGACCAATAGTTCCGATTAAGTCGATTAACTCACCAAGCCTTTGCTTATCAAGGGCGGGTCTTGCATAATCTTTTGGAAGAACTCCTTTAAGGGAAGAGTTTTCTTTTTCAATTGCTTCCATTGCAGCATCGAGAATCTTTCCGATTTCAGATTGCTTTGCATGGTCTTGCAAGTGTTGCCATCTTGCTTCTTTAGGAACCCAGAATACTTTTTCAGCCAAATATTCGTCTTTATCTTCAGGGTCTGCTAATTCTTCATTCTTTAATTTATTGAAAACAGCTTCGAAACTATCAGAGATATATTTGAGGAATATTAATCCAAGGACAACGTGCTTATATTCAGCCGCATCCATATTGTTACGCATCTTATCTGCGGCACTCCAAAGTTTTTGTTCAAATCCTAATCCGTGACCGTTAGTTGTCATTTTTATTCTCCTCTTTAAGTTGGTGTTCCATTATAATCTCAAATTGACGAGATAAAATCCAGCCTTCTTTTTTGTATATCTCTTTATATATATCATAAAATTCATAAGTTAACTTTTTAAGTTCTATATACTCATTCTCTCTTAGCATATCTAAATCCTCCATCCTAAATTTGCGAGGTTCTTTATCTCCTTACTCATCCTTATCCCTCTTCCCAACCAATCTAACTGTCCATCCTTGTTCTGTCTTTATTTGTTTTAGTATTTCTGCATCAATGTTTCTTTTCAAAATGCTTGATTTGAATCTTTGATAATTAATAGTAACAAGTTCATCGTATAATCCTTTCTTTTTCAATAATTCTATGAATTCTTCTGTTTTTGGGTATTCAAACTTTTCATCTGGCTTTACGCTTGCTTTTCTGTTGCTTCCAATAACAATGTCAATGCCTTTCTGTTTAGCAAATTCAATAATCTTTTCCTTAATCTCTTCTATTTTCTCTTCTGCATGTTTTTTGTGTGCATCAAATTTTTCTAATTCATCAACAAATTTAACACCATCATCTTTTTTGAACTGAACAGCTGTTTTCTCTTCAAGTTCAGCTTCATGTTTAAAAGACGGACACATATTTTTGTAAACACAATAATCACATAGTTTATTTACATTAACAGGATAGTCTTTACATAATTCGATTTTTTTAATAAGTGTAAGTGTTTCTTTTTGCAGTTTCTTAAGCTCATCATCAGTTCGTTCAGAAGTAATTTCTTTGTCAAATGCAAGCATGTGCCATTTAAGTATAACTTTCTTTGCATCTTTGAACTTATCCTTTACCCATATTGAATACATTCCAAGCTGTCTGTCTGAATCTGCTTCTTCTTGATCCTTTAATCTACTGTTTGTTTTGTAATCACAGACAAAATAAGTGTTTCCTTTGAAGCCAAGTTTGTCAATTCTCACATGATACTTGTATCCATCTGGTAAAGTCATACGCTCTTCTGTTTCCAAACCTAAAATAGTCATGTCTTCAAATGGTTCATAATGTTTGTAATAATCTGTAATGTATTTTTCTCCCATTTTTTTATAATTATCAGCAGAATACTCTTTTTTTACAATAAGAATTTCATCTGTCCATTCTTTTTCCCATAACTCATGATAGAATTTCAAAAGTTCTTTCAAAGTATTGAGTTTTTGGAATTTTAAATCAGTATACAGTTTTTCCAAAGTCTGATGAACTAAATCTCCCATGAATGCTTCTACAGTTGTTGGAACATCTACTTTGATTTTGTCAATATACTGTAATTTGTACTTGTATTTACAGTTTTCAAATGTACTTAATCTTGAATGTGAATAGCAGGTCATTTGTGAACAATAAAACAGACGAGATTTATATACTTTTAGTGGTTTAAATACTCAGACCTAATATAATTCGAATCACATAAACTATTAAATACTTATTGTGATTACTTTAGGTTATGAGTAAAATCCAAAATTTCTTTAATGAAAAAATAGCATTTGTAAAAAAACATTTTAAAGAAAAAAAAGAAGTTAATGACTTAGTAGAAGTGAATAGACTATATCGAATGGGTTTAATTTATTCAACACATGGTTTGACTGCAATTGCTCTTGATCATTTTAATCAATCTTTAAAGCTAAACTCTAATAATGCCTCTGTTTTTGGAAGTAAAGGAGGTGCATTATTAAAGCTGGGAAAATTTGAAGAAGCTTTAATAGCATTCGATAAAGGTTTAAGTATTAATCCTAATGATAAGTTTATATTAATAGATAAAGGACATACATTAAATGAACTAAAGAGATATGATGAAGCAATAACATGTTTTTCAAAAAGTTTAATGTTAAAATCTAAAACCTTTGATCAATCTGATGAAGATAAGTATAATTGTGAAGCTTTGAGAGGTATTGTAAGTGCATATAAAGCGCTTAACAAACAAGATATGGCTATATGTGCCCTTGATAAAATGTTAGAAATCGAACCAACTAATACTGACGCATTATTTAACAAAGCAACTAGTTTAATAGGACTAAAAAGGGATAAAGATGCATTTGACTGTTTAAATCATTTATTAAACATAGACCCTAACGATAATGAAGCTTTAGCAATAAGAGAGAACTTAATTTCAGGTCATTATTCAAAAGAATATATTGATTTTTTGATTAAAGCAGCAGATCAAAATTTACAAAAAAACCCTAATGATATTGAAGCATTAGAGGGTAAAGCTGATGCATTAAAGCTAAACGGAAATATAAAAGAAGCAAAAAAGCTTTATGGTAAAATACAAAAGATTGCAAAAAATGATATTTCTAATATTCCCGTATTAAGTGCTATTGGATATGGAGGAAAAGGTGAAGATTTAATGGTAGCGGGGAAATACAAAGAAGCAATAAAACTATTTGAATTGGCGTTGGAAGTAGAACCTAATGAAGTGGTTGTAATTAATTGGATGGGTGTCGCCTTACTTAACTTAAAAAAATACAAAGAAGCTCTGAAATATTTCAATAATGCATTAAAAATAAATCCGTATTATGATTATGCAAGACAAAATAAAGAAATTGCTTTAAAAAAATTAAAAAAAGAAATAACAAAATAAACTTCTCACTGGACACACTAGACACCGACTATACACACAGCACTAGACATGCTGCTGTGAGATATATAAACTATAATTATTCTTTGATTAAACTTACGATAATTATGGCATACATAGGTTCAATTGAAGAATTAAAGGCGGATGTAAAAAAACTTGAAGATTACTTAGGTTGGAGAGTACATTATAGTTCCGATCTTATGCCTGAAAGACAACCAGAAAGATGGCTTATGGAATATCTTTATCTGTTGAAACTTCGATATTATAGGAGGATTTTACGAAGTAGACGGAAAAAAATCTCAAAAAAAATTAGAAAGAAATAATCTCTACCGCACTCCATTCTTTTCATCTCAATTTTTTCACCAAAGCGTGACGTAATCTTTATAAAACCAGTCGCATTAACATGCTGTATGACAAAGATAGGTATTATTGGTGCTATGGATGAAGAAATTGAAGCATATCTGAAGCATATTGACAATTTACAGAAAGAAGAATGGAAAATATTCACATTTTATATGGGCAAGTTCTATAATCATGATGTTGTAATTGTCAAATCAGGGGTAGGTAAAGTATTTGCAGCAATGGTTTGTCAAATAATGATTGACAAATACAATGTAGATACTGTTTTGTTTACAGGGGTAGGTGGAGCTTTAAACAAAAAATTGAATATTGGTGATGTAGTTGTAAGTGTTGATTCAGTGCATCATGACTTTAATGCAATGCCTTTAGGGTTCAAAAGAGGCCAGATTTCATATACAGATTACCGCTTCTTTAAAGCAGAAAAAAAATTGCTTGATATAGCATTAAAAACTAAAATTGAAAGTACACAAATAATTGAAGGCAGAATATTAACAGGAGATCAGTTTTTTACGCAAGCTGATAAACAAAGTCATTCTTATTTGTTGGATGAATTAGAAGGAGATTGCATAGAAATGGAAGGTGCAGCAGTAGCACAAGTATGCACGATTAACGATATTCCTCATCTTATCGTTCGAACAGTATCAGACAAAGCAGACGGCACAGCTGTTAAGGATTACAATACTTTTAAATCAATAATTGCAAAGAATTCTTTTAAAGTTGTTGAAGAGATTGTTAAGGGAGTAAAATGAGTTTAATAAGTGATTTAAAAGAACCATTTGTACAAAGAACTAAACCTGAAAATTTAGGGATGTTCTGTTTTACACTGATCCTTATATTTATAATTTTAAAACAACCTCCACATTATTTTGTATTATTTATGTATTCTTTAAGTGTGCTTCTCCATTTGATGTATATTAGTTTTTATAGAGTAGATACATGGAATAGAAAACTCCATCCTGAAAAACCTGAGATAATAATTGAAGATCATACCTCGTCAGTAGAATTCTCACAACAAAAGGATAATTTTAG
>JBAZCJ010000033.1:0-12146 GCA_041671005.1 Candidatus Woesearchaeota archaeon
TGCATTTGGTGCACCATATAATTTTTTGAAAAAATATTATGATCCAGAAACTGGAACAGCTGGACCATACAAAGCGTTAAAAATAATTGCAAAAGGAATTGGATGTGCAATGATAAGTAATTATAACAAACGAGCACGAACCTATGTTGATAGTATACTTGAAAAAATAAAAGCAACAGTAAATTTAGATGAAGAAGAATTGTCTCACACTGAATACACAGGAATAGTTTCAACATCTAAAGATGTACGATTGAAATTAACTCCTCTTGTTTTAAGAGTAAGTAAAGGAATTGATGAATTATATACTCTAGATAGAGAAAATAATTCATATTATGGCATAAGAGCATTTAGTGCAAATGTAAACATTCCTAAATTGTTATGGACTTTTGCAAAAGTAGCATTGCCCTGGTTTACTGTACGGGATAATGGTGAAATTAATAATAGACAAGTACGAGAAATTATAATTTCTCCAAGAACTGGGAGTAATACGGGGTATTCTGTTGAAGGAAATCTTTATGAAACAACTGGAAAAGTAAGAATCACGCCGAGTGAAGTAATGATGTCATTTTTTAAGTTTTAAATTTAATTACACCTTAAATTTATTTACGTTTTAAATTATAATACCAATTTAATCAAATAAGAACGTTTTTATAAGGTACATTTTTTCTTTGAATAATGAAGAAACTTATTATTTTTTGTATTGTATTATTCCTGTTTACTTTTCTACACTCCTGTAAATCAAACACAGTTCCAGTCTTTATAGAATTCAATGCAACATGCGATTATAAAGAAATTATTCCTCATGGGATTAGTAAAGAGTTTAACGCAACAGAATTTGTTATTGTTCTTACAAATGCTACCTTTAAAGAAATCAATGACATGACAACACATCCTTGTGTTATACGAGTATTTAGTCCAAAGCAAATTAGAAAAGTTATGCAATTAGTGAATCAAGATTTAGAACTAGGACAAGCTCAACAATTTAAAAAACAGCAAGTAAAAAGAAGTCTCAGTAAAATAGATGTGAGTGACAAGGAAAAATTAACTGCATATATGAAAAAAAAACATACAACTTTGCCAACAACAGTTGGTATAGAATATCAGTTATATGTTACTCCTGATGATCCTGCAGTGCAGGAACTTGTTCAATTATACAACAGTACTCAAGAAATATATGATGAATCTCTTTCATGGATTTGGGTTTCAGAAGAATATTTAAACGGTGTTGGAGAAGAATGGTATACTCCTAATCAATTTTTAACAGTTACTCCAACTATGGAAACAAATCCTCTTCCAGGGACTCCTGCAAGTGATTGTTCAGAACAAGCAAATACATTGGTTTCTCTTCTTATTGCATATGGGTATTCGCCTGAAACTGTGCGTGTTGTTATTGGGGAAGTAAATTTTGATGAAGTAATTGGAAGACATGCATGGGTGGAAATATATGAAAATTTTCAGTGGATACCTCTTGATCCTACTTTTGGTACTTATTACGATGAGGAAACAGGAATAACTACAGAAGGATTTTCAATCCCCTATACCTATTTTGAATACCATCAATATCCTATAGAAAATTATATTACAATGTATAATAATATTTATTATTATGACGTAGAATCTGAAGAAGGTAATGCTCCATTACATTGGAAAGAAGAAAGTAAAAGTAGATTAATAGAAGAATTAAGTGAAGAGTAAACTAATTTTAATTAAAATTTAATTTTAAATAATTAATATTTATTGTTAACTAATTCATTCCTTTCATTACACTTTCTCTATACTTTGGATGAAAAGCAAACTTTTGACTTAATTGTAAATATTCTTTTTTTAATAAATTCATATCTAATTTTTCTTTTCCTTTTAAATAATTAAACACTGATGGATTTCGCAATGCAGCTCTGCCTATCATTACTTCTTTTGCACCTAACTGCTTAAAAAAATTGACATGTTCAGGTTCACAAATATCTCCATTAGGGACAATATGTTTTCCTGTTGCAAAACATTCTTCAAATACGCTCCAATCAGCTTTTTCTTGAGAAGATGCTCGTGCATGACGCGCATGAATAATAAATGCATCAGCATCAACATTTTTTAAAACGTTTAAATATACTTTATGTTTTTGTTCATAATCATTTAATCCTGTTCGCATTTTAATAGAAACAGGTAAATTTAATTTTCTTAAAATCGTTATTAATTCATTTATTCGATTTGTTCTTTTGATTAATGCTGCACCAGAACCAACGCGAATAACATCCGGACTTGGACAGCTTGCATTAATATCAATTTGTACTGGTTTTATGTTATATGTACTAAATTCATCAACAAATTTCTGTACTTCAGTTGGTTTGACAGTAAGCAATTGAATGCCCGTGGGCGTTTCATTTTTTAAATCCAATAATGCAGCTGTTGATTTATTTTTACGGTTTAATGCATCTACTCGAATCATTTCAGTAAATGTTAAGTCAGCGCCATTATTGTAACACAATGTTCTAAACGCACAATCAGTAATCCCTTCCATAGGTGCAAGCCAGAGTTTCATAACACGTGAAAGTTGCTGTTAGTATTTAAAGATGCACTATGATATTTCTAAAAATACATAAACTTATTCATTAAGTCTATTCAAATTTTTTGGTGACTAAACGGTAACTTATAGGACCGATCGAGCTTTTTGAGAACCGATGATCATATCCTCGTTGTCCAGCTTGGCTACTGTCACGAAGCTCGATTTGATAAACACGAAATGCAGGTAATCTTAAATAAGTATTATAAACCCCTATCTCAAACAAGATGATATGTCATTCTTACCAACAACAATTGAAGAAGGAAAGAAATATTATAAAGATTTCAAGGGATTTGATGTAATTATTATAAGTGGAGATCCATATTACGATCACCCGTTAAGTGGCACTGCAATTATTGCACGATTATTAGACAGGAAGGGATATAAAACCGCAATAATCCCTCAGCCGTTAGTAGATAAAGAGTACAAAGTTTGTGGCCAGCCTAAATATTTTTTCTGTATTACTTCAGGATTATTAGATTCAATGCTTGCGAATTATACGCCAATGTTGAAACAACGAGAAGATGTTCTTGTGCCCGAGCGTGGATTAATCGTTTATACACAAAAAATCAAGGAATTATTCAAAGGGTCAATGACAGTTCTTGGCGGTGTTGAAGCAACTATTAGAAGATTTACTCATTTTGATTATAGGGATAATGAATTAAGAAGAGGAATCTTGAATGATACAAAGGCAGATGTATTATTGTTTGGCAGTGCAGAGCGTCCTATTCTTGAACTTTTAGATAGTTTAACAAACAAAAAAAAATGGCAATCTATTGAAGGTTTAGCGTGCAGAATAAAAAAAGATGAGATTCCAAAAGACATTCCAATGTTGCCGAGCTATGAAAATTGTGTTAAAGATAAAGCTGCATTTAATAAGTTGACAAAAGCATATTATTTGAATCCAGACAGTGCATTTGTTGAGCCATGTGGCGTAGGATTTATTCTGCATAACAAACCAGCATATCCTTTAACAGAAAAAGAAATGGATTATGTTTACGCATTAACATTTACACGATTGCTTCATCCAGGAACAAAAAATAAGGAAATGAATGAAGCAGCAGTTGAAAAATTACAGACATCTATTGTCATAGGCAAAGGATGTTGGGGTGGCTGTTCATTTTGTATTCTGCCGTTAGTGCAAGGAAAAAATATTGCAAAAAGAAGCAAGTACAGCATATTAAGAGAAATAGAATATTTGTATAAAAAAGGATTTAGAATTATCAATGATCTTACACTGCCTACATTAAACATGTATGGTTCTTCTTGTGAGTTATATTATCTGAAACATACAATTCATTCTCTTATTCTTGATGAAGATGTGACTGTATATGAAAAAACAGTACCATGCAATCAAAAATGTATAACATGTAAACATAGAATTCTTAATGATGATTTGTTGGACCTGTTACAAGATGTTGAAAAATTAAATAAAAAGTATCATGGTTCATTAGAGTTGAGAAGTGCAGTGCGTCATGATATTATTTTGAATCAAAAAAAATTGTTTAGAAAAATAATGCAGTTTGTTACGCGATTAAAAATTGCGCCAGAGCATATATCAGATTATGTATTGAATCTGATGAATAAATCAGACAAAGTAACATTTGATGCATTTTTAGACGAGTATAATAAAATAAATGAAGAACAACGAACGCATAAACATCTGGTTCCATATTTTGTTGCTGCACATCCAGGATGTGGCGAAAAAGAAATGCATGATCTTGCAAAATATTGTAAGCAAAAAGGATTGTTTGTTAATTTAACGCAAATATTTACACCTACTCCAGGAACATTGTCAACTGCAATGTATTATACAGGTGAGCATCCAATTACAAAAGAAAAAGTTTATGTTGCTAGAACATTTAGACAACGTAAAGATCAGAAAAATATTCTTGTCCCAAGCGATAAATTTGATGATGATGTTTAAATAAAATTTTTCTCAATTAAAAATGGCAGAATCTTGTTTCGAATAATTGGAGATAATATTTCTTTGTCATCATTTTTGCCAAACCAACGTTGTTCTTCAATTTCTGAAGATGGTTTTGGGGTTCCTTCAACTCTTCCGTAATATAATTCAATCTGTATAATTGTATTTGGTTCATTTGCTGCAACATCCTCAAAAACTCCACAGCGTATTAATGAATCAAGAACAATATTGCAGTTATGTTCTTCTTTTATTTCACGTATTAAACATTGCTCTGGAGATTCATTGTGTTCGGGTTTTCCACCAGGAAGAAGAAACAACGTTGTATGTTTTTTTCTATTGATAAGAAATTTTTTATCTTTAAGAATGATTAAGCCATATTTTTTGATGATGTTATGTTTCATTGAAATCTTTTTGTGACAGGCGTATACATGTGTTTTGTTTTGTCTTAAAAATAGCCGAAAACTTTAAATATCTCATGTTATGTATATCTAACATTATGTTAGTTATATCTAACTGAGGGTGAGAGTAATGATTGGTAAATCAAACTGGTTTCAGAGAAGAAAATATGGTGGTTGGGGGATTTCTCCAAAGACTTGGCAAGGGTGGGTGTATGTTGCAGTAATTATCCTTCCATTTATTATTTTTCAAGCATTGCCGTTTTGGAATGTTTCTACAAGAATGTATATAACATTAGGATGGCTTATTTTTCTCTTGCTTGATGTTTCTCATATTATGGTAACGTTGAAAAGAGATGAGCGTGAGTATAAAATAGAAGCAATTTCAGAACGAAATGCTGCATGGGTCATGGTGATGGTTATTGTAGCAGGAGTTTTATATGAAACAATATTAAGTGCTTTAGATAATTCATTTACTGTTGACATATTTTTAATAGTTGCATTATTTGCAGGAATGATTGCAAAAACAATATCAAATGTAATTTATGAGAAGAGGCCACTATGAAACAAATTAAAAAAGATAAAATACGATTTTTTGCAATACTTGTATTGACAGCGTTTATAATTGGTATAACTACAGTATTTTCATATCGTTCTTTTGTACAAGGAGATAAGATAGGGGGAATTGTTACAATACTTCTTTCACTATTAATCCTTGGAATGATTGTTTTTGTATTTAGAAAAGGAAATTCTGATTTGAAAAAAGGATATCCTTTACAAGATGAAAGAAGCAAAAGAGTGATGGAAAAAGCAACATCTAAAGCATTTTATGTTTCATTGTATGCTTTGCTGTTAATAGGATTTTTATCAGATGAAATTATTCAATTTAAAGATACAAGTCAAGCATTAAATCTAGTTGTAGGTATAATGGGTCTGTTGTTTTTAGGGTTTTGGATTTATTATCATAACAAGGAAATATGAAAACACGAATAAAAGAATTAAGAGCACGATACAATCTGACTCAAGAAGATCTTGCACTAAAGGTTGGTGTGAGAAGAGAAACTATTGTATTTTTAGAGAAAGGTAAATACAATCCATCACTGCAACTTGCACATGATGTTGCCAAAGCCTTGAAGACGACTATTGATGAATTGTTTGAGTTTGAGTGAAATTTTTTCAATACTAAATAAAATTCTGAAACCTGTTTTTGTTTTCTTGAAAATCTTACAATTTTTGTCAGATCGACTTTTTATTGGATTAAAATATAAAGTTCTTCATGAATGAATTAATCTTAAATACAAATACTATAAAAAATAAGATTTACACAATTAGAAATATGCAGGTTATGCTTGATAGGGATTTAGCTGAACTTTATGATGTAGAAACCAGAGTATTAAATCAAGCTGTAAAAAGAAACTTGAAGCGTTTTCCAGAAGATTTCATGTTTCAGTTATCTAAAGAAGAAATAAAAAATTGGAAATCACAAATTGTGATAACCAATAAAGAGAATATGGGATTAAGAAGAAAGCCGTACGCTTTTACAGAACATGGAGTAGCAAATTTAGCAAGTATTCTCACCAGTGATAAGGCTATAGAAGTAAATGTTCAAATCATGCGTGCGTTTATATCAATGAGACAATTTATTTTAAAAAATGCTGAATTATTTAATCGCTTGGATTATATTGAAAAACAACAACTTACATTTGAGATAAAAACAGAAAACAATTTTGAAAAAGTGTTTACAGCAATTGAAGATAAGTCATTTCAGAAAAAACAGGGTATATTCTTTAATGGACAAATATTTGATGCTTACACATTTGTTTCAGATATAATTAGAAGTGCTGAAAAATCTATAATTCTTATTGACAATTACATTGATGATTCTGTTTTGACATTATTGAATCAACGAAGGAATAATGTTTCTGTTACAATATTTACAAAAGAGATTTCTGATCAATTATTGCTTGATGTAAAGAAATATAACGCACAATATCCATACATTGAACTGAAATTGTTTAAAGATTCTCATGACAGATTTTTGATAATTGACAATAGTAAAGTGTATCACTTTGGAGCATCATTAAAGGACTTAGGCAAGAAGTGGTTTGGCTTTTGTAGATTTGACAAAGAAGTGTTTGGGTTGATGGATAGGTTGGGAATTGGTTGAATCACTGAACACACTAGACACCGACTTTATACACAAGGCACTAGACACGCTGCTGTGAGATATATAAATGAAAAGTTCTAATTATTTAATCTTCAATGGATTATGAATCAATTATTTTTTTTATTAGTAAAAGTGTTATACCGTGCTAGCAAAATAATAATTATTAAATTTATTCCTAACATTATTGCAAATCCCCAAGCCATGTTTAAAGGTTTATTATATGCTTCAAGAAGACACTGTGTAAATAAAACTATAAAACTTGCAATAGAGCCAGACCAAATTCCTATCAACATATTTTCTTGAAAATTATTCAAAGTCTAAATAACTCCAACACTCTTTCCAACCTTAATACATTTCTCTACGAATTCATTTATATCCTTTTCAGTATGTGCTGCACTGATTTGAACTCGTATTTCATCTCTACCGCGAGGAACAACTGGATAATTAATATTTGTAACAATCACTCCAAGTTCAAACAATCCCATTGTCAACTTTTTAGTTTTCTCAGTATCTGCAATCAGTAATGGTTGGATTGCATGTATTGAGTCAACTGCAAATTTAAATCCTGCTTCAAGCATTTTTCGTTTGAAGTGTGTAATGTTGTAATTCAATTTTTTCAACAATTCTTTTCCTTCAGGAGAATTAACTATTTGTACAGATTTTAATGCTGCGCCTGCTGTTCCTGGAGGGATTGGGTTAGAATAAATGTATGTTGCAGCAGATTCTCGTAAATAATCAATCACGATTTTATCTGCAGTAATGTATCCACCATCAGTACCAAATCCTTTACCCATAGTAGCTAACAACACATCACATCTGCCTTGAGACATTTCTTCACAGCCTCTGCCAGTTTTCCCAAATGCTCCAACTCCGTGGCTGTCATCAACAACAGAGATAATACCTTCTTCAAAGTAATCTTGATATTTAGTAATTACTTCTTGCATCTTACGAATATCTTGATATTCACCAAGCATGCTGAAAATACCATCTGTGACAACAATTACTCGTTTGAATTTTCCTTTGTTCTCATTCAATACTCTGTCTAAATCAGTAATATCCATATGTTTAAAGATAGCTTTGTTTTCAGAAGATAATCCAGCAACACGAATACCATCAATAATGCTTCTATGATTTAATTCATCAGAAATAACTAACACATCATTTGAAACAAGAGAATCTTTACTTTGTCCTTTTATCAAACAGTGTAAAAGAGCCATGTTTGCAGCAAATGCTGAAGAAAATACCATTGCATCTTCTCTGTTATGAAATTGTGCAAGTGCATGTTCAAGTTCTTTATGCACTTTCATAGTTCCAGAAATAAATCGTACTGCGCCGGGTCCAGACCCATATTTTTTAGATGCATCTTCTTCTGCTCTTTGAATAGTAGGATGATGTCTCAAGCCAAGATAATCATTGGAGTTAAAAATCATATATTCTTTGCCTTTGACAATAGCACGTTTCTCTGTAGTAAACCCTTCTATAACTTTTTCATGTCGTTTATCAGTTTGTGTTGCATCAATACGTGCTATTTCTTTTTTTAACAATTCAGCAAAAGCTTTTTTCATTTTTTAACTCCTAATTTTTTTCTAAGATTGTCCAACATAATCTTTGTCATTTTCTTTAAGTCAACTTGATGTTTCCATCCCCAGTCTTTTCGTGCATCTGAATCATCTATAACTTGTGGCCATGAATCAGCAATTTTCTGTCTTTCATCTGGGACATAATCTACTGTAAATTCAGGAATATATGTTTTAATTTCGTTTGCAAGTTCTTCAGCTGAAAAACTAATTGCAGCAAGGTTGTAACTTGTTCTGACTTTAATTTTTTCAGGTTTTGCGTCCATAATCATGAGTGTTGCTTTGATTGCATCATCCATGTACATCATTGGTAATACTGTATCTGCTCTGACAAAACAAGTATATTTTTTTGCTTTGAGTGCTTCGTAGAAAATTGCAACTGCATAATCAGTTGTTCCGCCCCCAGGTTCTGCCTTGAAGCTGAGTAATCCAGGGTATCGCAGACTTCTTACATCTAATCCTAATTTTAAATGATAATATTGGCAGAGCATTTCTCCTGCTAATTTTGTCACACCATACATTGTTGTTGGTTCTATTACCGTATGCTGGGGAGTATTGTTTCGTGGTGTTGTTGGTCCAAATACTGCAATTGAGCTTGGCCAGAAAACGCGTGCTTTGAATTCCACTGCAACATCAAGAACATTTTTCAGTCCAGTCATGTTAATGTCCCATGCAAGCATTGGATTTTTTTCTCCGTTTGCTGACAATAAAGAGGCAAGGTGATAAATCGTAGTAATCTGATATTTTTTCATAAGCATATTTATGTCTTCTTTGCTTCTTACATCTCCTTTTTCAAGAATCCCTTCAAATCCAGTAGGAATATTTTTGTGACCGAGAACAATTACGTTTTCTTTTCCGTGTCTTTTTTGTAGTTCTGGGACTAATTCTGATCCAATTTGTCCAAATGCACCTGTAATAAGTATTTTCTCTTCCATCGTTATCCCTCCTCTGTGTAAATGATAATAAGATTGGGTTTATATTGTTTTAGGGATATCTTCATCTTTCTTTCCCCAAGACTGGATCAACTCTTTAATTGCTGGAATAAATGAAATAACTATTATTGCCATAATCACTAATGTAAAATTTTCTTTTACGATTTCTAAATTGCCAAAGAAGTATCCTGCTAAGGTAAATAGTATAACCCATGCAGCTGCTCCTATGACGTTGTATGTTAAGAATTTCATATATTTCATGTTGCCAATTCCTGCAACAAATGGTGCAAACGTTCTAATTATCGGTATGAATCGTGCAAAAATGATTGTTTTAGGGCCATGCTTTTCATAAAACTTTTCTGTTTTCAACAAATATTTTTTATTAAATAACCATGAATCTTCTTTTGTGAATACTTTTTTCCCAACATATTTGCCAATATGGTAATTGACAAAATCACCAAAAACTGCTGCAATAAAAATCAACATTATTAATAATACAAGATTCAATGATCCCATTGCTGCAAATGTTCCTGCTGCAAATAATAATGAATCTCCTGGTAAAAATGGGGTTACGACTAAACCTGTTTCACAAAAAATGACTACAACTAATATTGCATATGTCCAGATATCATAGGTTTGAATGACCCATTGTAAATGCACATCTAAATGAAGAATAACGTCAATAAAAGTTGTAATGAATGTTGTTAACCATTCCATAATAGAATTGATTTAGATGTATTTGATAAATGTTGTGAATTTTCTTTATAATAATTCTTAAAATTATGTAAGTTTAGAGTTTCTCACAACCGCAACGTTTAAATACAATCCCATATCCGTAATAATCATGAATCTTTTTGGATTAACAATTACATGGACTTTAGATGTAACATTATTCGTCGTTTTCGTCGTATTACTTAGTACAATTTTATTAATTAAAAGAAAAGACTTAGTCTTGCAGAAAATCATTCATCCGTTTCTTTACATAATAATGTACAGAACAACATGGGGTCTTACTCTCATGGATCGTATCTCAACTAAATATAGAGCAATTGTCAAATTCTTCGGATATCTGAGTATAGGTATTGGATTTGCAGGAATGTTATACATTTCATTAAGTGTTCTTTCATTTGTTGTAAAACTTATTTTTCAGCCAACAACAGATGCGTCAGGTGTTTCATTCGTTCTTCCATTTACACATGTTCCAGGTATTGGGTATCTCAGTTTTACTCATTGGATACTTGCAATATTTATCCTTGCAATAGTGCATGAATTTTCTCATGGTGTTGTTGCCAGGGCACATAATGTGCCAGTCAAATCAAGCGGATTTGCTGTCTTCGGGGTTTTTATTCCATTAATTCCAGCTGCATTTGTTGAGCCAGATGAAAAAAAGCTCAGTAAAATGTCAGATATTGTTCAGTATTCAGTATTTGCAGCAGGTCCAATGGCAAATATTGTTCTTGCATTTTTGTTAGTATTGGCATTCCCCTATGTTGGAGATATGACTAATTCAACATTAGCACCGTTTGAAGAAACTATTACAAGTCCAGCAGGCTTTTCATATGAAATATTAGATGATTACCCAGCAGAAAAAGCAGGTATGCCTGATGGAATAATTACATCTGTAAATAATAAACAAATAGAAGATTATACTGATTTTTATAATTCTGCAGCATGTTTAGCACCAGGAGATGAAGTGACGTTAGGTACAAATGATGGGGTCTACACATTTTCAACAGCTGCAAGTCCAGACAATCCAGAAAAAGGATTTATGGGTATTAAACCAACACAGAATGAAAGAGAAATTAATCCTGAGTATGCATCCATTGCACCATTCTATTACTGGTTTAGAGGTTTTATTAAATGGTTATTCTTGTTGAACTTTTTCATTGGTCTTGCAAATCTCTTGCCATTGGGGATTGTAGATGGCGGAAGAATGTTGCAGACAGCATTGCATACAATGTTTGATGATAAACTCCAAGCAAAGAAAATATGGGGAATTATCAGTTTACTTTTCTTAGGAGGATTATTGTTTGCATTAGCAGTTAATTATTTAGGCAATCCATTTACGTTCTTGTTTGGATAAGAGTTTTTTTTGTTTTCTTTCTTTTTTCTTAAAAGTTTTTCTTTGTTTGAAACATTATCTTTTAACAAAAAAGGTGCCCATGTAGTATCAACTTTGTCAATATGTGCTTCCCAATATAATAATCGGTCGTACAACCATTTACATTCTTCAGCAATCACATCATCTACATTTTTTTGTTTAGCAGCATAGATAAATGCAGTAATTGCATATATAACAAAACCCATAGCGTGTGTTTCAACATGAATAGTTCCAACAACGTGTCCCATAGCACGGGCAGCAGCACAAGCAGCAGAATCTTTTTCAACAACTGCCGTTGCAGCATTATGTGCAGCAAGAGCAGCTTTTTTAGCCACTGGCATTTTTATTTTCCCCTGTGCCCATGCTTTTGCTGCTTCAACAGCTTTTCGTGGACGTTTATTTAGGGGATATTTTTGTTCAAAAATAGGAAGTACATGTTTGGCACATTCAATAGTCCATAACACTAATGTTTTATGTTTTTGTTTTTCAA
>JBAZCJ010000034.1:0-12037 GCA_041671005.1 Candidatus Woesearchaeota archaeon
TTCAAAGCTCTCTATAGATAATTATTCATCATCAGGCACAGTTACTTCTGCACCTTTCTTTTTCTTCTTTTCTTTCATCTTTTTTGTGACGTCAATATTTGCTTTGCATTTGCCACATTGGAATCTGAATGTATCAGCGCCTTCAATTTTTTTGCGTTTAAATGGTCCAGTATATTCCCCATTAAATCCGCATGAAGGACAAGTATAAATGACTTCAGCAGTTAATGTATCTTCATATTCTGCTTTTCCTACGGTGTATTTACATGAAGGACAGATATATTCTACTGCACGAATTTTAACCTTCCCTTCATCTCCAACAGGTTTTCCCATTTGAGCTTTTTTACATTTAGGACACTTTTGGCGTTTAACCCATACTACTATTTTTCCTTTGTCCATTGTTCTGTTTGTCCAATATACAATTTCATCCATAGAATCAGGTATTTGTAATGCCATAGTATCACCTTTTATTTCTGAAAAATTAGAGATATATAAAACTTATGTCATAAACAATATTTTGAGGGACATTAATTAATCTTTGTAGTTTTTATATTTAAAAGTACAGGAAAAAGTATTTAAAATCAACAGATATTGAAATTATTGGTGATATACTATGGTAATAAAAACTGGTTGCTGTCCTCCATTTGATCCAATTCCTTGGGAAGAACAAGAAATTAAATGGAAAAATAAAAAGTTCATTAAAGATTCTGTAATGACATTGATTTACATTCCGTTAAATTTTGGTGCAGTAATTACACGAAATATGAAAAAAATTGAACAATGTAAAGCAAAAAATCCTCAAAATATTATGTTATCAGAACATAATTCAATGTTTAAAACAACAGTATACATTGCAGTTGATAAAGAAATCCCTCAAACTGAAATAACAACATTGTCTGGAACATTTTTAACAAAAACATTTGAAGGTCCATACAAAAATGCAGGCATTTGGGCAAAAGAAATGGATACATATGTTGCATCAGAAGGTAAAACAATTAAAAAATTATATTACTGGTACACAACTTGTCCAAAGTGTGCAAAAGTTTACGGAAAAAATTATACTGTGTTGTTTGCTGAAGTGTGAATAAATACAGGAATTTAATTTACAAAAAATATTCAAATCATTTCCAATGCACTAACAATATTCCATATTTGTGTTCGTGTGTATGGCTGAAGATTTGTGTCTTCAACAACCTCATCTAACTCACTCAGTGCTTTGTCTTTACGCATTAAGAAATCTTCTTTTTCATTTTTGAGTGTTGTGATTATTTGCGTTAATTTTTCTTTAACATTTCTTGGAACTGCATTTTCATTTGCAATTTCTTGAAGAGAACTAATAACACTAAGTATTCGTTGGTCAATCATCGTCGTCACTTCTCACTGCTTTTTTTGCATCGTCTTCATTATATCTTCGCGCAATGTTTTTGCTTGTTCTTTTAAAGTATTTTCTTGTTTCTCAATACTCTTAATTCGAAGTTCAACACGCACTTTTTTTTCAGTTAATTCTTTATCCAGCGGTGCTTTTTCTGCTGCGACCATGATGTTGCTAATAATGCGATATGCTTTGTCAGTTTTTTTTAATTCTTCTTGCGCAGAAGTTATTTCCATGAGCTGAACTTGCAACTGTTGCCGTGGTTTCATCATCTGTTGTAAACTTTGTTCGATAGTTTGCAACTGTTGAATTTTTTCTTGGCTTTCACTCATTGTTTTTTACCTTCTCAAATACTGACAATAATTTTGTGATTGAATTTAATGTTGCACGCAATGCTGTTGCATCAGTTGCAGTGACTGAAAATTGAATGGTATCTTTTGTTGTATGAATTGCTACAGTGCTTCTTAAGGTCTGCATTGTTGCAATTTCTGCATCAAAGCAACGTTTTAAGGAATGAACATCTTTTGATGTGACATAAATCTCTGCTTTCATCGCGCTTTGATTTTAATACTCGTTGTTCGAGTTTTATACAGCATTTTTGAACCGCAGTATGGGCATCGTACTTTTTTTCTTAAAAATTCTAAGCCTACTTCTTTACCGCAGTCAAAACATTTGTATTCCATTTTATTCCTCTTGCTGCTCTGGCAGCTCTTCAGTGTATTCTTCTTCAGGTACAGATTCTTCAATAACTTTGTCTACCTGTATTTCAACACTTGATTTTTTTGGAACATTGTATGCTCTGCCTGTAAATATTGCTGCGCATTTAGGACATGTCCAAATACCGACAGCCATACGCTTTACTGCAATTTTATGACAATAAGGACATTGATATTTTGTCTTTTGTTCAGTTTCAATACCTTCATGTTTTAGGCGAAGTCTTCGACCGTATCGCACACCAAATTTTTTAGATGATCCTTTCATTTCTCTACACCTTTCTTAATGACATTCAAAATGGCGGGGCTACCCAGATTTGAACTGGGGTCTTCCGGCCCCAAACCGGAAAGGATAGCCAAACTACCCCATAGCCCCCTATGGTTTGCCGTTATTTGTTTGACACAAGAGGTTATTTTTAAATGTTGTTATTGAGTTGTATCTGGCATAACACATTTCCTTAAATTATTTACCTTTCTTTATAATTTTCGTTCTTTTTATAAATTCTGTAACTACTAATTTAGAGTAATATTTATAAAAGGTTGTAAGTTATCTTAGGAGTATGGGATTAGATGTACTTGATCAAACAGTTTTGGAATGGCTTCATAAAACTGGAAAATTTGAAAAAAGTAATGCGTCTTATTTAACTCAATTACGGCTTGTTGAGGGTATGAATCCGGTTATATTTTTTTATTATTCTAACAAACAATTACCTCCTGAAACAGCTCTTACTGAAGATGAAGCTCTTGCTACAGGATTAGGATCGTTAAATTTGTTTTCAGATTTAAGATCACATTATCTTCAAAAATTACAACAAAATTTAGAAAGAAGAGATTTAGTTGCAGTACAAGCGCAACTTAGTTCTATTTCTTCAACAAGATTATTATTATCTTTTTTAAAATATCAAGTAGAACAAGCAAAAGATACTGCAGATATTTCTGTAGATAAACGTATAACTGGTCCTACATTAGAATCTCTATTTCGTCGTAATGTTATGGAATTAGATACTTTTTTTAGTACACCTGACCCAACAAAACCACATCCTTCTGCAGCGTTATACCTCCAAGTACCAACACCAGATCATCCAAAAGGATGTCCCCAACTTATTAATGGAAGTATTCCGATTTATGCTCTTCTTTTAACAGAAAGAGGAGAAGAGGGGAATTCTGAATTGTATAAATTTCATAACCTTTCTGATTTAAAAGTAGCTGATTTGCAACAATCTCCTAGAAGTATTAGCATTAAACAAGGATTGTTAAGTGCATATAGACCAACTCTTGAACACACTTTACATGACCAAAGAATTCGCTGTGTTAAAGCATTTTCAATTAGGGGAATTGTAGAAATAGGAATTGCAGCTGTTTCTACAGATGATAACACAATCTTGCAGTATCACCCACTTCCTAATTTAGGAAGATCTCCAAAAATAAAAGTCCCATTAACAGAATTAACAAAACGGTTGGAAACAGCAACAGAGTATGTACCTGTTGTTTATGCATTTGACACACTCGGCAGAGGATGTGCGCTTTCTCTGAGATAATTATGATTAAAATATAATTAACATATAATTAAAAAAATTCACAACAAAATCATGAGCTTACAACTGCATAACTGCGCCATTGAACATGAATATAATCTTCAAAAAGAAGAAGATCCATTTCCTCCTATTCCTTATGCTCATGTTGCTGCACAACAAGGAAATCCAAGTGCTTATGATCAGTTTACAGTAGATTTGCTAAATAGAATTCATCGTAAAACTTATCAACCATTATTAGAAGGGTTGGTAAGGGCGTCTGTAACAAGAAGTCTTCCTTCTCTCTACTTATTAACTTCAAAGTCATGTACCAGAGTTCCAACAATAGAAGATGCTCTGGTAAGTTTGTTAGATGATTATGATAATGAAGATATAACTGCAACTTCTCCTGTTAATAACCACATCCAAGATCTTTTGGCGATTGTAAGAGAACCAACTACAATGGATGATTTAAAAGTATTAAGAAGAACGAATGCTGCCAAAAGAGATGTATTAATTCCTATTAGAGCGTATGTAGAAATTGCAGCTATGTTAGGACAATATATCCATTCTGAAGAATCAATTGATGATCCAGATAGAGAAAATATTTATTCTTTGTTTAAGGGATTAACTGAAGTAATTTTATTTTATACTGGTCCTACTCCTGTGAGTAATCATAAAGATAAAGCAAAAGGATTAAACATATTTTTAAGAGTTGTTCCAGGATATTCGCCAATATTTGAACTTCGCCACAGGCCTCATTCATGTGGAGATATTGTTTCTTCAGAAAGCGGACTTCTGTATCTTGCAAAATTAAAATCGGAAAAAGAAAGTGAAGATTGTACTGTAACTCTCTCATGTTTAGAATATGGAGGTATAAGGCCAGTAACAAATATGCCACAGTTACGTATAGAGCATTTAATAGATGTTAGCAAAAAAGAAAGTACACCTTCAATGAAAGTTAGTTCTGTAACTCGTGGAGATGAAGAGGAAATTACAGTTACTGCTCAAAGTACTCTTGTGTCAACTATGCAGGGAATTATGGCATTATGTCCAGAAAAAGAGTGGGGTGCAAAAGTAATTGCATCTAAACCATTACCTACATTAAACTTAACATTCAGATATCCTTACTTGGAAAGTCCACTAACTATTATTGCATTTGATGCAGAACATAGACCAACTGTACAAAAATTTAGTGTGATTCCAGACGCATGTAAGACATTTGATTGTTAATTATTAATTACAACGTTTATTATAAAATTAGATGTGAACTTTTATGGTCTACTTTTCAGAAATTACATTGGCAGCAATTGTACGAAATGAGTTAGATAATCCTGCAGGAGGGATTATTTCATTTGTTGATTCATTATTACCTTTTCTTGGAGCAGGAGTTATTGTAGACACAGGTTCTACAGATGGCACACGAGAAACATTGGATGAAATGACAAGAAAGTATCCTCATTTAAAAATATATGATCATAGGTTTAAGGGTTTTGCAGATGCAAGAAATATTTCTTTGAGTCATGTTGGAACAGAATATGCATTAGTTTTAGATGCTGATGAAAGAATTAAACTTGAGGGGTTAGAAAGGTTAAGAATAATTTTAGATACAACGTATTACCCTGGACATCATTTTCCGTGGATTCCTGTATTTCCAAATTTTACTGAAAGAAAAACATATAAGTATCAACCTCACAATCCTCGATTATTTAGTCCCACTTCTACTACTGTTTACACAGATATAACTGGTCTTGGAGAAGAATTACATTGGGTTGAACCTTTGAATGGTTATAAAACAAATATTCCTATTTATCATTACTTACATTCAGATGCAGAAACCTGTGCAAAAGATGCATGGTATAGACGCGTAGAAGAGCATATTGCAACACATCAATCTACTTTTCTTCCTCACTGGAAAACTTAATCAATACCTTTAAAAAAAGGGAATTATTTGCTTATTTTTATGACAGATCCATTTGTAGAAGCATTAAAACAAAAAGAAAATAGAACTCCTCGTGTAGTTGAACTTGTTGAGTTAGTACTAACAACAAATCTTCCACAAGTATGTGTTCTTGAGAATTTAAGAGAAACACCTTCTTTGAGAAGAGTAACGAGTATAGAACAAGGAGTAATGGATGCATTTACACGCAATGATTCTGGAACTGTACAAAAATATTTAGCAGATCGTACAAATACTTTTTATGACTCTTCCTCTCTTCATTTAGATTCTTCACGTCCTTTTGCATCTTATGCAATGGCACAATTTGTTCTCAATCTTCTTGCAGTAAATCCTAGAAAAACAGAATGGATAAAAAAAGTTGTTCACAGAAACTTATTAGAAGGAAGTTATCCGCAACCTTTAGAACCACAAAAAGAAGAAAATATTTTACGTGTTTATGTTGGTGCTGATCCAAAAGCTGTGAAAAATTCAGGGAACTATGTCCTTGTAACCCCAGAAAATATTTTTTTTGCACATGGAGAATTACATCAAAAATATCCTAATCCCGATAAATGATTATGTGAACGTATTTCTACATATATCCAAACTCAGAGAGCACCTCATGTAAGTATGGATACAATCATCGATGAAGACCCTGGGAATTATAATTTAAGATTTATTGAAGGAGCACATCCTCTTTGTTTAGCAGCATTAGGAGCAATCGTAACTGGAAGATTTAATTATGTCGGTGAAAACTCATTAAGGAGAGGGGACCCACCCCCACGATTTACATCTCCATTTGAAGCACCAGCACAGGTTATTTTATTTGTTTTTGATGAATCTGGAAAAGGAGCTTATGTAACTAAAACAATCAACAGAAAACAAAATAATTTTAAATTAGAGATTGTTGATCAGTGATTTTACCCCTAATTCGAGAAGTTCATACAGGAAGATTAACAGAACCTGCTCTGGATGCAATTTTTGTAAAATATCTTTAATTCTCTTTAATTTTCTTAGGTTTTCATTCCCATGTGATAATGAAAACTGACGAAATTAGTATACTATTTTCTACACTATTTGTTAAAAGAGTAATATTTAAATAGAAGTTTTTCCAGAAATATGACTAGTTATCTATTATCAGACGACATAATAATAAAAAAAGAGGTGGAAGTATGGAATTTATAGTGAAAGATGCTTTATCAGCACAGGCTGAACAAGCACGACAAGTTGGTCCGATAGGACATGCATACATCAAAGTTATTGGTTGCGGTGGCGCTGGCAATAATATGGTCAGTTGGCTCTACAAAAAAGGTATTCGTGGTGCAGAAATTTTTGCATGCAATACTGATACTCAACACCTTGAAATAACATATGCTGATAAAAAATTCTTAATTGGAAAAGAACTTACCAGAGGACTTGGCTGTGGTGGATTTCCTCAAAGAGGAACAGAAGCAGCACAAGAATCTATTCAAGAAATCAAAGAAGCTGTCAGATCTGCTGATATGGTATTTGTCTGTGCAGGTATGGGTGGCGGAACAGGAACAGGTTCTGCACCAGTTGTTGCACGAGCATCAAAAGATATTGGTGCAATTGTCATCGGAACTGTTACTATGCCATTCAAAATTGAACGCGCACGAGTAGATAAAGCAGAATTTGGATTACAGCAATTACGCGATGTCTGTGATACTGTTATTGTTATTGACAACAATAGACTTGTACAAATTGCAGGAAATCTTCCAGTACAACAAGCATTTGCAGTTGCAAATGAATTGATTGCAACAATGATTAAAGGTATTGTTGAAACTATTGCAGTCCCTTCATTAGTCAACCTTGATTTTGCAGACGTTAAATCAATTATGAGTAATGGTGGCGTTGCTGCTATTGGTGTTGGCGCTTCTGATACAAACAATCGTGTAGAAGAAGCTGTTAAAGGAGCATTATCAAATCCTCTGCTGGAAATCAGTTATGAGGGTGCAACTGGTGCACTCATTCACGTCCATGGCGGACCTGACATGACGCTTGAAGAAGTTGAACGTATCGGCGAACTTGTCACAGAAAGCATGGATGAAGATGCAAACTGCATCTGGGGTGCTCGAGTCAGCGAAGAAATGAAAGGAAAAATTACAGTAATGACAATAATGACTGGTGTTAAGTCACCTTGGATTGTAGGCAAGAATGATAAAAACACAAAAGTAAAAGAGCAGAAACAAAAAAGTGACGAATTAGGAATACGTTTTATTTGAGGTTGTTATGATGGGCGAAGAAGCAATATATCCATGCAAGCGATGCAAAGTAAGCATTGCTTTTAAGGATGTTCGTTATGGAAATAATGGAAAAGATCTTCTCTGCCCATCATGTTATTCTCTTACTGTTAAAAAACAACTCGTTTCAGATAAACTTACTGATGTTAAAAAAACAAGTTCTGGAAAAATATTAAAACAAAAATTTATTTGCGTTAAATGCAGATATCATTTTACTCATGGAAGCGAAGAAGCGGCATTACGCTGTCCATTTTGCAGTCATACTGAAGTTCTCAAAGATGATTTTACAGCTGAAAAATTACTTAGTGAAGTAACAGATACTATGTGACAATAAACGAAATTAATTAAATTCGTTCTGCCTTAAAAAATCCACGACTAGAAGCTTCTTGTTTTGAAAAGGCCCCATTAGTTAATACTAATTTCCAAACTATTTCTTTATCAGGAGTCACTTCAAATATAATTGTAGAACCAGTAATAAGAATATTTCCATTTAAAAGCAAATTAGCATCTCGTATAGGCCATTCTTCTTTGTTTGCACATACATATTCCCAAAGAATTTCATTTGTAGCAGGATCTATAATCCATACTTTGTTTGGTACACCATGATCTGCTACAAGAATATTTCCATTATCAAGCATTTCAGGATCATGTTGTTTAAAGAATAAGCCTTTTCCAATAGTTCTTACAAGAGTACCATTTTTATTTATTTCTACAATAAGATTAAAATTTCGTAAACTCACTAAAAAAGTATTATTCAATCCTTCTTCTACAGCATTTGTATGTGTCCAACCTTCTTCCATAATATCTTTATACTCGTCTGTCCAAAAAAGATCTTTTGCATGCCATGTCCATACTATATTTCCTTTGGAATCAATTTCTTTTAATTGTGCATCTTCAGATGTATCTTGTTTTCCAAAAGTAATAAGTGTGTTTCCATTTTCAAATCTGTCTGCATCATGAGAAACTTGTGCATCAATATAAGACCATACAATACCTCCTGTCTTATTAATTTCATATACTCCTTTACCTGGTAAAAGAGTAAGGATTGTGTTGTTTAGTATTTCAATATCCCACCCAGGATTAGTATATTTTTTTAAATTTTCAGGAAGATAATATTGCCAAATAATTTCTCCTAACATGTTAACTTCAACAATTCTTGGATGTATTGGATCATGATTGTCTGTAAACAGAGTTGTTCCAATGAAGGCCTTTTCAGAATTAAAATCAGTAACTTCAAACGCGTCATCAAGAGTGCCACGCTGCATTTGATTAGCGTTAATTTCAGAGATTGATGTTTCTTCACTACATGCAATAAGAAAAAAACAAATGAATAAAATAAAAAGTTTACGCATACGTATTTTGTTATTTAAGTTCTTATAAATCTTGTGTCGAAAAGTTTATTAAGGTTAAATATTCTATTTGCTAAAGGTGTTTTTATGAAAAAGTATATTGTAATTCTTACTGTTTTAATGATGTTTTTATGTTTTAGCTGTTCATCTGATGAAAAACCACAACAAGGACCCATGAATGAAACTCAACCTCCCTTACAGAACCAACCAATGAGTGCTCAAGGAAAACATCCTGGAGCGTATAATGACATATATCCTATGGAAACTGACGATATTAGTTTTGAAAAAGAAGTACTTGTTGTTCCTGATGATGTCTATGATACTGGCGCATTTTGCCGAGTTTTTTATGTTGAACAAAATGATAACTTGATAGTAACATTTGGTGCAAAACCCTTAGAAGTCACAGAAAAAGAAGTAGATGATACTGAATACCGCGCAGGAGGTCAAGAAGCTGGAGATTCTTTTGCATATAAAGAATATTCTCTCGACATGGAACCAACAGGCAATGAAGATTCTTTTTATTATGGCGGCGGTGATTGTTCTATGACAATGGGTGATAATTACTTTTATCTTTTAACAGGAGGACCAAAAGGGTGGGTTCTTGCAAAATATAATCCTATTACCTGGGAACAATTAAAAAAAATAGATATTGAGACAGATAGTGAAATGGAAGGAACTGGCGATAGCATGATTGCATATGTGAATGGGCAGTTAGATGCAAGTGGAATTTATAAGATAAGTGAAGTCCCAAATGGAGATGATGCAACGCATCATAGATTATTTTCAACTGATCTTGAATTTCTTAAATACCAAATATTGGATGATATGCCACATGTTGAAGGAACTTCAATGGTGTATGTAGATAATACATATCAGTTCCTATCATCAACGTCTTTTTTTGGCGATATTTTAGTTATGCAATATGATAATGAATGGAACTTTTTAGATTCTAAAATCATTGCAGAAAATGGAAACTGGCCACAAGGCACTGTGTATGATGAAGAAAGAGAACGATATTATGTCGCATATACTTCTGGAGCAGGTGTGCGATATATCAATTTAGGCGTTTATGACAAAGACTGGGATATGATAGAAACAATCAAAGTCACAGATTTTGATGAAAATGCTGAAGAAAGACAGAGTGCTGGTCGACCATCTGTTTTTATGCATGACAATAAATTATATGTTTCTTACGACATCAACACGTTAAGTGAAGAAACAGGAGACACAAGTAGAGATTGGAATTGTTTAGTACGAGTTTATGACTTAGCTTAAACAAGAATACATATTATTATAAACTTATTATTTTTTCTTTGTTCTTGTGATTATTAAATCCAAACCTGAAGATTTTATTGTTGAAGAAATAAATAACCTTATCTTAGTAGATAATGGTAAATATAGTTATTATATTCTCAAAAAAACTAATCTTGATACTCAAGCAGCCATACAGAAACTAACTGATCTTTTTGGGGTTAATCCAAAATATGTTAATTTTGCAGGCACAAAAGATAAAATTGCTATAACAACTCAGTATATTTCTATTTTTCATGGACCGGAAAAAAATATTACTACTGAAAACTGCGAAGTAACCTTTATTGGAAAAGGTAATGATCGCTTAAACTTAGGTATGCTTCACGGGAATACATTTACTATTACTGTACGAAACATTACAAAAAAAGAAAAAAATGCTTTCAAAATTAAACAGTTTGTAAATTATTATGATGATCAACGATTTGGAACGAGAAAAAATACCCACGCCCTTGGGAAATTATTAGTCAAAAAAGAGTTTAAAGGAGCAGTACTTGAAGCACAAAGTGACCATTATCCTTATTTGCTCCTCAAAAAATATTTAGAAAAATGTCCTACAGATTACGTGGGAGCATTACGCGAATTGCCTAAAAAATTACTTCTTATGTTTGTTCACGGATATCAAAGTTATTTATGGAATGAAACTGTTAAAGAATATTTGAAAAGAATAAAGCATACGAAAATTGAATATTCTCTTGGAGAGTTGTATGTTCCGTTAAATCAAATTGAGGATCGAGAAATACCTCTGATCAGTTTTGACATTGAAACAGATAAAGAAATGCAGAAAATACTTGACACAATCATGAAAAAAGAAGAGATTACTGAACGAAATTTCATTATTCGACAAATGCCTGAAATTGTTGCACCAGGAGGAAATAGGAAATTATTGATTGAATGTAAAAATTTCAGTGAGAATTGGATTGATGATTCTGTAGTTATATTAAAATTTACGTTAGGCAAAGGCAGTTATGCAACAATGGTTGTAAAACAGTTATTTTGTTAGAATGGGCGTAGTTTTATTTGGGTTTATAATATTTTCTCGTTGCTTGGCTATTTCTTTATTACCTCCGTGATTACGAAGCCTGACTGTGGTTAAACATGATATGTGTACATATTTGATGGATTAAGAATAAATAATAATTAAAAAAATCAAATTAAAAATCTTATGGAATTACATAAGTAAAGTTTGTAGCTCGTTGAATTCCTAATTTAGAAGCTGGAATAAATTGTTTAATTGCTCCAGACATGCCTTCTATTTCAATCTGGGGTTCTGTAGTTCCAGTTTCAGAAGCACTATATACTTCTTTTACTTTTAAACCTGTTCCTGCAGGAATATGTACAATACCAGTTCTAACAACATCCCCATAGGCAATTCTTAATGAATCTTCTACTTCTGGACACCGTTTCTGATAAGCAGCAGCAACAAGACCTCTAAGTCCACATGAACCTATTGTCACACCACCTTGAAAAGGTTGTCCATACATACTTACATTAAATTCAAATGTTAAGTCTGATTTAGCATATACGACTCTATCAGTATCAGTACTTGGAGGAACATATGCTAAATCAAAGTCTCCAACAGTTCCT
>JBAZCJ010000035.1:0-3004 GCA_041671005.1 Candidatus Woesearchaeota archaeon
AAAACCAAAACAGCAAATAAATAATAATGCACCAATGCATCCTGCTCCTCATAATTTAGCAGAACATAAACAACCCTTACCTTATCATTCACAACATGGACATCATCCAACACACCACCTAGTAAAACCGTTTAGACAAATGCCAAAATCAATTGATTCCTTGCCTGAGAAAAAAGAAAAAAAACAAAGAATACCATTAAAAGATATTGAGTAAAATGATACTTGTTTACGTTACAAACTCATCAATCAAAAATGCAAAAAATATTGTACGACATCTTCTTAAGAAAAAGCTCATTGCGTGTGCAAACATTTTTCCTGTGCAAACCATATATCTTAATAATGGAATTACAGAAGAAACAGAAGCAGTGCTTATAGCAAAAACAATAAAAGTAAATTACAACCAAATAAAAAAGGAAATAGAACAAATTCACCCATATACAATTCCATGTATTCTAAAAATACCAGTCAAAGCAAATAAAAAATATGAAGACTGGATAAAGAAACAATTGAAATGAAATAAGAGAACAAATAAAACTGATTTAATCAAGAACAATATACCAACGGCGTTGCATGTAATGGATTCGATTCAGTCGGACATTCTCTTTCTAAAGTATCATTTATTTGCCATTTAAGATCTTTTAAAGACATATTAAAATCAGGAAAACTTGTTACAGTAGTTCCTTCATCATTAATCAGATATTTACCATATGGACCAGCATAATCAATAAATGATCCTTCAGTGTCTGTTCCTAAAAAAAGCAATACATTTTCTCCAAGAACAAAACTGACACCATCAACTATATGTTTATCAACATAAATTGTAACATTAGTCATTTGAGAATCTCCTTTAAGAACTTCATCTACACCAATTGTAACATATTCAATTTTAACATATGGACTATTTACTTCTTGTACAGTCCCAATAATAATAGCAGATGCATCATGAGTGTAATATGGAATATCTCGAGCAATATAGCTTACTTGTATAAAATAATCAGTTTCAGAAGGAAGTAATTCAGATTCAGCATCAGTTTTAAAATAACAATATGCAAAAATAACAATAAGAGTCAAACATAAAATAAAACTACCAATGAACAAATACTTATTTCTCAATTTCATAAAAAGAGTTACTGTTAAGATCTATTTAAACCTGTGTATAGTTTCAAATTGAATTGAACCAAATAATACACAATAAATACACAGGATATTTATTAAAATACACCCATTAAAAAGTAAACTTTATAATACGGTAAATCCTAAATTTTTCCATGGTATTGAATCCAGTACAATATATGGATAATATAAATGGAGCATGGCTCTTTGCTGGCTTGATTCTCTTTATTTTATTTTACCTTATTAAACCAAAACCTCGTGAAAAAGTAATTCCATCACTAATGTTTGTAATGCGAGAAAACCACACACAAAAAAGCAATTCATTTTTTCAGCGTTTTTTAAGAGATATTCTTATTTTTATTCATTTACTTTTACTTCTTATGATGGCAGTTGCAGCAATGCATCCATTTTACAATACAACAGCAGATGTTGCAGCCGAATATACTGTTCTTGTATTAGATAATAGTGCAAGCATGTCCACAAAAACAGGAATTTCAACACGATTAAATGACATGATAAGTGAAGCTAAAGACAATTTAGAAGGAACAATCAGCATTATTCTCATACAGAATGAACCGTACGCAATTTTACAAGACAGTGATAAATCAGATGCATTAGATGTTATCAATTCCATTCCACAATCAATGGCAATATCAACAATAGGAACGAGTATTCTTGCTGCTGATGATCTCTTACAAGATAAAAAAGGAAAAGTAATTGTTATAAGTGATTTTGTCAATACAGATCCTTTAGATCCATATATTGCAAAAAAATCGTTAGAAGCAAAAGGCAATACTATTGAATTTATTCCTATTCGAGAAACAGCAAACAATGTCGGAATTGTTGATATGGAAACAGTAGACCAGGAAACACAAATCACTCTAATGAATTATAATGATGAAACAGAAAATATAGATGTAGAAATTAATGGTCAATCCACAAGTATAGAAATTCCTGCAAATTGGCAACAAACTGTAACATTCAGGCAACAAGAAGGATTAAATAAAGTTATAATAAAACAAAATGATGACTTTATGGCAGATAATAGTATAACATTAAGTGTCCCAATGCGAAAAGAAACAAATATTCTTACAATTACAAATAATGTAAAAAGTTTTGTGTATCCAGTTCTCCAAGCATATGCAGAAGCATGGAATGAAGAAGCAACTGTTGAAAAAGGAGAACCTCCTGTCATGCCAGTTGTCAATCATGATGTTATTGTAATTTCAGAAGTTTCAACAGATAATCTTCCGAGTGCTGTAATAACTAAAATAACCGATGCTGTCAATGAAGGAGCTGCATTAATAGTGACTGCACAAGATGATATAGATAATCTTAATCTTGATGATGTCCTCCCTGTTGAGCTTGGAGAAATAAATAATAGAAAAGTTGATGTTTCTATGCAAAATGTGTTAACTGCAGTAACAAATGGAATCTCAATAACATCTGTAGATAAATATATGCAAGCAACTGCAAAAGAAAATACAATGACACTTGCTGCAACAGCAGAAGGAGTACCATTAATTGTCATAGGAAGTTATGGTCAAGGCACAGTCATATGGTATGGAATTTTTGAAAGCAATAGCACATTCAAATATGATGTCACATATCCCTTATTTTGGCAACAGCTCATTGATTATATCATTGGAAAAGATACTGTTGAATCTCTTAATTATAGAATAGGAGAAAAAGTAATTTTTGACAATGAAATCCCATTAAAAACTCCCTCTGGAAAAATAGAAACCGTTGACCAAATTGAATTTGACGAAATAGGAATATATGAATATAAAGATAAACAAGTTGCAGTCAATCTGTTGAACAAAGTAGAATCTAACATCGATTATGTAAATCAAGAATTTGAAAAAACATTAGTTGAAGAAGATACTGAAAA
>JBAZCJ010000035.1:3014-10821 GCA_041671005.1 Candidatus Woesearchaeota archaeon
ATCTTTAACAAAAATAATGATAGCTGCAATGATTATTTTGTTCATGCTTGAATTATTATATGTAAAATTACGAGGAGATTTCTAATGGCATTTTCTCTATTTAACCTCATTCAGTTTGAATATCCTGAATATTTATGGATAGCATTACCACTTATTGCAATTTCGATAATTATTACTTTTATTCCATTTATGAAACTTCCACCAGAAGAAAAAAAAGTAAACGGGCTATTACGAATTTTCATTGTAATAACACGAACTATCATTATCGCACTTCTGATTTTTGCATTATCAGGACCATTTTATACACAAGAAACTGTATCACAAGGAGATCCAACAATTATGCTTCTTGTTGACAATTCAACATCTATGAACCTATTTAGTATAAATCCTGAAGAACTAAAAGCAGAATTAGAACAAAAAGTTCCAGTTTCAAAAGTAACTATTGCAACAGGAGAAAACTCGAAATTAGGCGATGCAATATTCAGACAACTTCAATATAGCAACCTCCTTTTGTTAACAGATGGAAATAATGCACAGGACTCTATGAATTTTATAGATCTTGCAGCGTATGCTGAAAAATTCAACACAACTATTAATGCGTTTGAATTAGGAGACGAAAAATCTGATGCAGCAATAACCATCAAGGGAACAAAATCTTGTATTGTAGACACAGATTGTTATTTCAGTGTTATGATTGACAATCTTAAGCAAGCAACACGTGTAACAGTAACTGTTGATGGATATACGATTTATGAAGCACAAACTACAACATCAACAATTGATTTAAAACATACTTTTAGTGATATTGGATACCATAAGATCATTGCAGAACTCAATGCAGACGATTATTTTACAGATAATAATAAATGGTATAAAGTCGTGGATATTGTTGAAAAACCAAAAGTTCTGTATATGAATTATAAACCAACTGCGTTTGAAGCAATTTTAAGAGAACGATATGATGTGACTTCAGTTGCATCAATGCCATCAAGTGTCTCAGAATACTTTACTGTAACTATTGACGATGTCATGCATGACCTTAGTACAACTGATGCATCTTTACTTGAGTCATACACTGATGATGGCAATGGCCTTGTGGTATGGGGAGGAATGAATTCTTTCAAAGGCCCAAGTGAAATTGACCTTTTGTTACCTATTAAAGCAGGAGAAACAGAACAAAAAGAATCTGTATTTAATTTTATTATTCTTGTAGATCAATCAGGAATTGTTCAACTTTCTATGACTGAAACAGAACAAGCTGCAGCTGCATTAATAGACATTTTAAAACAAAGAAAAGAAGAAGTAAATATTGCAGTTGTTGATTTTTCATATGCTGGCCACATCATATATCCCTTACGTCCAGCAAGTGAAGCAGACGCAGCAAAACAAGCAATGAACGATTTTCAAGATACAACAACTATTGAAGGAACTTTATGGCTCAGACCTGCTGCATTAGACACAGGATTAAAAATTGCCCGAGAAATGCTTACAGGTGTTGAAGGAAACAATAATATAATTCTTGTATCTGATGGAAACATCCATGGAACAAAATATCTGCCACAAGCAGTAATTGAAATCTCGGAATTAAGAAAAATGGGGGTCCGTATGCATATGTATGATTTCAAGAATGGAGAATTAGATGATACTGTATTAAGACAAGTACGAATGTATCTTAGTTCTCTAGGAGGAGGAATGTTTATCACATCTTATTTCAGTCTCAACTCATTATTTGAAAAAGCACTTATTATTGCAAATTACAATCATTATATTACATCAGATCTGGTTATTAATGCAGTTATTTCTGGAGAAAACAAAGTTACAGTATCACCAAGCGGCGTTTCACTTATTACTACGGGAACAGGATTACCTATTGTGACTGTTAACAATTATAATAAAGTTGCAGCAATCAGTACAGATGATGGATATGAATGGGCAGAAGATATTTTAGAAGAACAAAATAAACAAATGATATTTAGAATCTTTGACTGGGCAATTGGAGACCCAAATAGAAAAAAGACAACATATGTTGAAATAGAAGATGGAATTGTTGGCAAAGAAACAAAAATATTATACAAAGGAAATCAATACCCTTCAACAAGCAGATGTTCCTTTTTACCTATAGAGGATCATTATGAATGCAGTATTATCCCCCAACAAACAGGATTTGATGAAATGTTAGGAGTTCCATTTGGCGTTAACTATGCAGCAGAATATAGCAATGTGGGATATAACGAAGCTGCACTAAAATCACTCACTGAAAAAACAAATGGAGTAATATTTTCATCAAAAAATATTAATGGCATTGCAGAAAAAGTCAAAAGTGATTCAAAAGTAAATGTACTCGAAAAAATAGATGTTGACTGGTATATATTAGCAGCAGTTACTGCACTCTTTTTATTTGAAATATTTGGAAGAAGAGTATTACAAAATCGAAAGAATAAAGTTTAAATTGTAAGACTAATATAACTAATTAAATATAAAAAAAAGGTGAAAGCATGGGATTTATGCAACGAGATATTGATTTTAAATTAATCCTGTTAATTATACTTGTTATTATTGCGATTGTAGGATTAACATTATTTTATCAAAGCTCTGCAGGAAATATTATTCGAAAATATGACAAAGTAAGTGAAAATTTAGAAAAAGCACAAGAAAATCTTACTGTTACTCAAGCAAAATATGGCGCATGTGTCGCAAAAATAGATAATCTTAGCCTTGAACTTAATGCTGCAACAGATTATCAATTAGAAGCACAAGATGAATTCAACAATTTATACACAGAAACACAATCAACATTAGAAGAAACACAAACCAGTTTAGAAAATACTGAAGAAGAATTAGCAAGTACTGAAAGTGAATTAACTAATGTTAATGAGGAATTAGACACTTGTGAAACAACAATAACTGCAAATGGAGATGCAGCAGATAAAGCTAAAACATATGGAAGTAGTGCAGAAAGTAGATTAGATGGCTGTAAAGGATGCACTGATGTCAGCACATGCACATCTTGTATTAATAGTGCATTAGATGAAATAATTCAAGTAAATAATTATTTAGACCAAATAGAGGGATAAGAATAAAATGGATGAGTTTAAGCAGGCACTGAGAGAAATTTATACTGTCCGTGCTATTGCACAACTTTTTATGGTACTTATTGAAGGAATTTTTGTCTTCCTTGTTATTTACCTATTTTTATCATTGATTAATATGTATAGAGAGTTTACAATAATTCCAGTATTATTTTTTGTAGCATATAGGGCGTGGAAAGTAATCAAAAGAAAGGATTTAAGAGAAGTTGAAAAAGAACATCCTGAACTTGCAGAACGATTGCGTACAGCTGCAGATACATTATCTCATGAAAATTTTATTGTTATGAAACTACGATTATCTATTATCAAAACCCTTCGTTCTATGAAAATATCCTCATTTTTCAATTTTAAAGATTTATTAAAAAAGTTAGCATATATTACAGTACTTTCCTTTGTTATCATTATGATTGGTGTGTATAACATCCAAATTATAGATATGGAAGGCATTATTGAACGAGGTATATTTAATACATTAAAAGAATCATTATTAAAAGGCCTTATTCCTGATTCATTGTTAGGAAGCAGTATGGACAATATCAATGATGATTTTGCATTAAATAATCTAAACAATGTTAATACTCTTCGATTACAGATCCCGCAAGAATCAATGGCTGAAGAATTGCCAGAAGATATTTTCGGCGGAAAATCATTCGAAGAAACATTACCTAAAAAGAAAAGAATATATATTAGAAATTACTTTAGTAAAGTACGCAATTATTAAAAGACAACTATCAAACGAGGGATACCATGAGCAATTTACAAATAGAAAAATTAAAACAAACATTTGATACAATCCATACAGAGATTGAAAAATCAATTATTGGCCAAAGAAAAGTAGTTGAACAAGTCATGGTTTGTATGCTTTGTGGCTCTAATGGATTGCTTGAAAGTTATCCCGGATTAGGAAAAACCTCATTAATTAAAGCAGTTGCTGAAGTCATGGAACTTGATTTTCGAAGAATTCAGTGTACACCAGATCTTATGCCATCAGATATTGTTGGAACAGAAATTATTGACGAATCTTCAGGAAAACGAGTATTTAAGTTCCAAAGAGGTCCTATTTTCACAAATATTTTACTTGCAGACGAAATCAATAGAGCAACACCAAAAACACAATCTGCATTACTTGAAGCAATGCAAGAAAAACAAGTCACTGCAAATGGTGTAACATACAAACTTGATGCTCCATTTTTTGTTCTTGCAACTCAAAACCCAATTGAACAAGAAGGAACATATCCATTACCAGAAGCTCAAACAGATAGATTTTTATTGAAAATCCTTGTGGGATATCCTGATCCTGACCAAGAATTTTTAATTGTAAATCAACAAAGCAAAAACGAGCAAGAAGCATTGCGAAAAATTCTTGGAAAAAATTCATTATTAGCATTACAACGATTTACACGACAAGTACCAATTGCAAATGATTTAACAAAATATGTCATTTCATTAGTTACAACAACCAGAACAGAAAAAGAATATATTGAGTTTGGCGCTTCACCACGAGCATCTATTGGATTAGTTCTTGCAGCAAAAGCACGAGCATTAATGCAAGGACGTGCACATGTCAGTGAAGAAGATATTAAAGAAATGGCATACCCAATTTTACGACACAGAATTATCTTGAACTTTGAAGCAGAAAGAAAAGGATTGACAACTGATAAAGTGATAGAATTATTGCTGAAAAAAGTGAAAGTATAATATGACTACAAACAATTGCATCTTTTGTAAAATTATTAAAGGAGAAATCCCTTGTTACAAAGTGTATGAAGATAAAGATATTCTTTGTTTTATGGATATACAGCCAATCAACAAAGGACATGTACTTGTAATTCCTAAAAAACATTATCAGCTTATTTCTGAAATGGATAACAACTATGTAAGTGCTATGATGATAATAGGTAAAAAAATTAGCAATAGGATAAAACAATCAAATATACGATATGAAGGAATTAATTTTTTTATTGCTGATGGAGAAGCTGCTGGACAAGAAGTACCCCATGTTCATCTTCATATCATCCCAAGATTCAAAAATGATGGATTTAAACTTGTATTTCCAAAAGGATATGAAAATAAACCAGATAAAAAAGAATTAGAAGAAATTGCAGAAAAGATACGAAAAGAATTATAAAATTTCAAAAACAATATAAATTCTAAAAATTGAATATAGATTATGAAATTAACTGTAATTGTAACACATGTTGCTAAAGTAAGAGAAAATACAAATGCACAGGAATTACATCGATTTGAAATTGAGACAAAACAAAGAGAATTAACATGTAATTTTGAAGCAAAAGATGGAAAAATGTATAGAATAGATAATCCTTCTGAGTATGTAGAATACCCATTAGAGTTTAGAAGAAACAAAACAACTATTACAATACAATGTAAGAATCCATTATTAGGAACAAAAAAAATACATGCAACAGTTAAAACAAAAGGAGGATCTAATGCGTACTACTTTATTTTACTAGAAAACGTAAGTACTGCAATTAATAATTTAAAAAATTATACACAACATTATGTTACAAGTCATATTTTTTCCATACAAAAAGAACAAAGCATAGGCCTGTTTACAGATCATTTTGATCCAGGACATATAGAATATAACAATGTCCTCTTGTTTACTATATCTCTTTCTTAAATATACCCTTTTTTCAACCATTACCTTTTTATATAAGCAGTTTTCTTCTTCTATAGTCGCCCCGATGGTGTAGTCCGGCCAATCATTCAGCACTTTCGATGCTGAGACTCGGGTTCAAATCCCGATCGGGGCATTTAACTTCTGGTTCAGATTCCTAATCGGAATCTGTCTAACACTCGTCTGACAAATTTTATTCTACACCAATGTTCTCACTACAATTAATTTCCATTATTGGTCCATTAAGATCAAAAATCATTGAAATAATACTTACCGCATCTACAAATGGAGGCACTTCTTTTTTGTCAATTTTCTGTAAAGTGAGTTCTGCTTTTCTTTGAAGTGCACGTCTCTCTTTTCCAAATATAGTTACTTTTTCTAATGAAAAATTGTAAAAGAGATCGTGGAGCATATGAAGATATATTTTAAGATCTTTTGTTAATGTAATCATAGATATACTCGGATTATGTTGTGATTCTGCATACCAGCGACAAAGATATTTGAAACGATCAGCAATCTTTTCTAGTTGTACAACAATATGATAATATTTTGCGCTATGTTTATCTTTATAGCCGAGAACAATCATACGAATGGTATAATTGACAAAAACAGCCATGAGATCATCTTTAAGCACAACTTGGTTCATACGTTCCTTATTGTTTTTTTGTAATGCATCTGTTGTATCATTTGCCATGTCTTCTACTATATGAAAACATTTTCTGTAAAGCGTATCAAAACTAGTTGCATCAGGTTGTGCTATTCTTTTTATTGAAATGGTATTGTTTTCATGTTTAATTATCTCATGGCCTTGAAATACATTAACACTTTCTAATATTGCTCTAGCCTCATCAGAGTTTTTGTATTCTAAAGTTATTTCATCAAATCCTGTTTTGTACAATGCCCCACTGATTCGATGCGTCATTGGTAAAGTATTACTGAGATTAAGTGTAATCTTTTTTTGTTCTTGCTGGGGTCTTTTTGCGATTGTTATTTCTGTTCCTTTTTCTTGAAGGTATACTGTACTTCCTTTTTTGACACCATATTTTTTTACCCAGTTACTTGGAAGAGAAACAACTAATGTACTCGGACCCTGTTTCATAACTTTTCGTTCCATACATTAAGGTAATTTTCACTATTTTTTAAATGTTACTTTAAATATTGATATTTTAATAATATATATATGTCAATATGCATCATCATTATATTGTGATACATTTTACATTTCCATAATAACCTCTTTTTTTCATGACCTTAAATGACTTTCTTACACAAATACAACCAGCAGATATTGCTCCATTAATTGATCATACAGTACTTTCTGCATTAACATCACAAGCTGATATAACTCGTGTTGTTGAAGAAGCAAAACAACACCGTTTTGCTGCAGTGTGTATCCCTCCACGTTTTGTAGAGTATGCTGCTAAAGAATTAGAAGGAAGTGCAATAGGAATTGCCACAGTTGTGAATTTTCCATTAGCAAATGAAGATATTCGTACTGTTTCTTACGCAACTCAACTCGCAATAGAAGCTGGTGCTACAGAAATTGATATGGTTGCAAATCCAAACCTTGTTGGAAAATCAGCATATGCAGAACAAATTCGTGCTGTTGCTGAGACTGTAAAACTATGTAGTGGAAATGTTCTTAAAGTTATTATTGAAGCAGGATACTTAACTCCAGAACAAGTAATTGAAGCAGCTACTACTATTGCTATTATTGCACGCGATATTCCGGATCTTCGTTTTTTTACAAAAACAAGTACAGGCATGGCAGTATCTAAATTATTAGTGCCAAAATATAGTAGTGCTGGAGTTATTGGTGCGCGTGTTGAAGATCTTGAAAAAATTTATACTGCACATCAAAATACAGGTGTTACTATTGGAATTAAAGCTTCTGGTGGAATATCCACATTTGACGAAGCAGCTAAAGCGTTATATGCTATGGGTGCACGATATAGAAATGATTTAGTTCCAACTATGTATCGAATAGGTGCATCTGCAGGCGTTAAGATTATAGGGCATTAAAAAAATCTAATATCATAATTATTCATCTATGAGCATATCTTTCACCAGTATATGGATT
>JBAZCJ010000036.1:0-10786 GCA_041671005.1 Candidatus Woesearchaeota archaeon
AGAGTATTAGAAAATTTTAAAGCGTATAAAGCAACAGGTGCTGTACTTCTCGCAACAGTTTCAGGTTCATATGGGGAAGGCATAGATCTCCCAGGAGATTTATTAAAATGTGTCATTGTGGTTGGATTACCATTATTAACACCAGATGTAGAAACAAAACAATTAATTGATTATTTTGAAAAAAAATTCAAAAGAGGTTGGGATTATGGATATGTTTTTCCCGCATTCAATAAAGTATTGCAAAATGCAGGAAGATGCATTAGAACTGAAACAGACAGAGGAGCGATTATTTTCTTAGATGAACGTTATGCATGGCCAATGTATAGTAGATGTTTTCCAGAAGATTTGCATGTTGAAATGAGTGTAAAACCAGAAGAAGACATCGAATTATTTTTTGGAAAAAATTAAAAGAAAATAAAGTAAGTGAAATAAATATAAACACTAATGCTTGAAATAATCCCAATCAAACTTCCAACGAATACTTCTAAAGGTTGATGACCAAGCGATTGATGCATCTTTCTTGAAATATTAATATGAAATTGTGTTTTTAATGCTGTGATAACATTTGTCAATACTTTACTTTCTTCCCCTACTGTTCGTCTGACTCCAACAGCATCTCGTAAAACAATAAACGTAAAAACAAGTGAAACAAAAAACGTAGATGTAAATCCTTCTGTTAACATAATAATTACTGTTAATGCAAGAACAACAGCAGAATGAGTACTAGGCATATTTCCAGTAACAACAAGATCATCCCACACTAATTTTTGTTTTTGTCTAAAAACAAGTAATAACACTTTAGCACATTGAGCGATAAATAACGAAACAACAATTGCCCAAAAAATAGGGCTTAAAAAAAGTTCTGTAAAATTCATTTTAACTAAGCATAACCATAGCAGTAATTTTACCTGTACCGCCTGCTTGTGCTTCCATTGCTTTACCTATAATTGCACCAAAACATTTTGTGTAATCATCACATGCCATTGCGTAGCCTGCTGTTGAAGACGTTGTTAAAAGATCACCAACGTTTACTTTACCAACTACTTTTGTTGGAACAACCCCTGAAAGTGCAATTGGCACTCCTTCTTTCAATCCCATAGTAATTGTAGGGTCAGTTGAAACAATACCAACTGCAAGTGTATCGTAAGGAGTTGTAGTTTTAGCAACACCTCGCACAGCTGTACTATCAAGAACAACAACATCTCCTGGTTCAAGACCATCGCCAAGGAAATGTTCAGCAATATCACAACCAGAACAACTACCAACTGTTAATGCACCAGTAACTCTTGCTTTTCCAGAAGCATATATAGCATAATTACTACTAATAGCGTAAACTCCATAAGTATCTCCGTTAAAATATCCTCCAGTAGTATCGCCTGCTCCCATCACACCAGTTATATCTCCACTAAACGCGCCCCCTACTGAATCAGAAATTGCTTTGACACCGTATGTAACAGAACTAGGAATATATAGTCCATATTGTGCACCATCTGAATAAAAACCATAACCACTAGAATACGCTTTTACACCTATAGAAGATCCACTTCCATAAACTCCAGCAGAAGAAGTAGATGTTGAAGTTCCAGAGACTCCATATCCAGAAGTTGATGAACCAGAAACACCTAACATAGAACCAGAAGCAGAAACCCCAATAGATCCCCCATCGACACCAATACCTATTTCCCCTGCATCATTAACAACAGTAATTCCAATTCTATTTCCCCCATCATTAACATATAAAGCAGTAGATTCTGTAGAATCTAATCCAGGATCTGTATCTATTCCTAAAACAATCATTTCAGGAAAATAATAATTTCCATCAGGAAATACACCAGGACTAATGTCTGCAGCAGTTTGTGTATATGACGTTGCAAAAACAGATGTACAAAAAATAAAAGTGAGTAATGATAGCAGTAATTTTTTCATAATAACACCTCTGATAACCAAATAGAGAAAAAGGTATATTTATATGCTTCGATTTTAATGAACTTTTAATTGATCTGCAGTCAAAGAAGTATGATTAATAATATATTCTTGTGCAACTAATCGTATTTCAGGTGTATACACATCAAAATATACTTGTGTAACTGCATCTAATGCAGATAAACCTGTTTTTCTCTGCGCTTCTTGTAAAACAATAACATCCCATAACCCTTTACCTTCATTAACACGTTTGTAAAATTCAACACCAACTTTTAAAAATGTAGCATTAAGCATTTCTCGTTCTGTTACAGGAACTTGAGGGTCACCACGAATACCAACACTTAAAATTTCTGGGCGTACCACATCTTCGTTAATAACTGTCAATTCCAATGGAGATGATGTTTCTAAAAATCCTTGAGGACCAGAAAAAATAATTTGAAGATTTACATAAGCTTTTGTCGTTATTGTTTTTTCTTCATATTGAAAAGGTTGTGTCCTAATATCTGTAGTAAACAAAGGAATTTGTCCTAATCGTTGCATAGCTTCATCACATTCAGAATGAGAATTATCACTTGTGTTACGACGTTCTCCTGCCTCTACCATTTGTGCAAGACCCATAATAATCCCAATTCCCGAATTACTTCCTGCTGAACGGAATGTATCAACAGCCCCATCTACTGCATCTAAAGTAAAACCTATTGCAGCAGTATGATTTGCAGCAGATTGTTGACATAAAACATTCACTGTATCTCTTTGTGCAATATATTCGCCATTAGTTATCCTTTCTGTTCCTACAGGAATATTAATTACATGACTTTGAGAAGAAGTAACAACCTCAGAATTAATAGAATTAATTTGTAAAGTAATAACATATGCTCCCCCTGATTCTACCATTTGAACCCCAGACACATAACTTTTAGCAACTAAAGAATCTTGAAGAGATTCAGCTCTACCGCTATTAGTTTTATCAACAACCGTAAGATTTACTTTATATGTATCTCTCGTTGCTTGAAGTGCTGTTAAAGAAGTTTGAATTCGTGGTCTTATATAATCAGTAAATGTTCCTTGTGCCAATTGTTCTGCTTCACGTAATGTAATATACGCAAGCCCAAACTGAGAACGTGAAGAATATGTATCTGCTAATTTTATTTTTTCTTTAACCCCAAGCATTTCTGGTACAGTAAGAACTAATTCTGCTGCTTGTGCTGAAGAAATAATTGATAATGACCTTTCGGGTTGAGCAAAAAATTGTGGAACAGATTGTTGTGCATAAACAGATACTGCAAAAAATCCTCCAATTAAAGGTGCCAGTTTGTTCATGTAGTTAAAGAAAGCTTTATAACTTTATAAAGATTACCGTCTTAAAACCGTAAGATTTTCAGGAGAAATTATGAAGTTAGACAAATTAATCCATTCAACATTTGCACAAATGACTGCATTAGGAATCGCACTTACCACAACAATGCCTGTCTTTGCAGAAGAATACCCTGTGTATCAAAGTACACCAAGTTCAGCAACCTTTGGCAAACAATGGGTTGGAAATACTCCACAAAGAACTGAAGAAGCTATTACAGATCCTACACTTAAACATAGAATAAATTATGAAATTAGTGCTCAATATGAAAAAGGTATAATCCAAATTCATGTTGAAAAAGTAGGAACTCGTGAATATTTTCAAAATTTTTTAATTATCGAAACTCAAGAACAAACTATGTATAGGCCTAAATGCAAAGCATTAGTTAAACCAGGAATGGGATTAGTATATGCTAGTGCAGGTACAGCAATTCTAGGACTATTAATTGGTGCAGGAGGATTAGCTGCTGAAGATAATGAAACTGCTACAGTAGGAGGAATAATGCTTGGAGGAGGTTTTGCAGTTGAATTAGGAGCAGGATTTGGAATAGTAAAACCATGTATAAAATTCACAGAAACGGATCACACACGAACACAAGAACTTATTAGAACCACAGAAACACGATTAAACTCATCAACAGAGTATGAACGAGCACCTGCATCAAATATCAGTTTGTATATTTCTGCACCTGAAAGTGAATTTAATAACGCAGATTCAACAACAGTAACAACTGATAATACAGGAAATGCAACTGTACCATTAACGCCTGCAAATTCTAGATTCGCATTTACACTTGAAGGATTTGGAAACATCGAAGATATACAACAATTACAACAAGCAGGATATTCTCTTGATACAATTCTTCCATTAGTTCAAGAAGCAGCAATTCCAGTTCAATATACTATTACTGTAGAAACACGAGCAACATCAGGAATAAACACAACCGTAACAGTTCCTATTTCTGGGTTTATTCTGCCACCACCCGCAATAGAAAATATTGTTATGAAATTACCTTAATCTTAATAATTCGATTATGAAACAGTAATGTTTTCTCCACAAGTCAGTTCATTAATATCTATGCCAGGACAACCAACACCGTATTTATTATTTAATTCAACCAGATTTCCATTGTGGTCTGTTGCATAAATACAAATATTTTTGTTAGTGTTTAAAAAAGTTTTAAGTTCTGCACAATCCATTTCAGTAAGGTCTATCAATTCATCAGAAGTCAATTCACCATCTTGAAAATACTGATTGCCATTTAATCCTTCAACAATTTTTGTTGCAGCATCTTCTTCTTCTGTTTGTGTAACATCAATACCAAATAAGTAATAAAATAAAACAATAGTTGAAATAAATATTGTGATGCCTATTATTAAATCAAGAGTGATAGTTTGTCCTTTTTTTAACAAAATGCTTCACCATACACAATACATGCAAAGTCTTGATATTCTGAACATCCTGTTTTTTCAGGTTTTGGATCACTGAATGAAACAAAATTAAGATTTAGCACTTCTCCATTAACAGTAATGACTTTTTTCTTGGAAATAATATTTTCAACGCAACTTGTTTCAACATCATCTATAGTAAAATATTCTCGTTCATACCCTGTTGGTTCACCAATGCAACAATATACTTGATCTCCGGAAATAGTGTGTGTTACAGGATCTTCTATTTCACTTAAAACGTATCTAGACCCTTCACGCAATCCATCACAATATGTTGCAACGCTTTCTGTTCCATATGTTGCATAAGTACAGCCATTAACACCTGCACATTCTGCATGACAAAACCGATCATTCATAGTACAATCAGATTGACATTCAGCATTCATGTACATCCAAAATGCTTCTAATTCCATATCAGCAGACTCAACAGTTATTGTGTTTGTTACAGGATTATATCCAGATTTTTCAGCAACAAGATAATACGTTCCTGAATTTAGCGTGACAGAATAAGTTCCTACGTCATTTCCTGAATCTTCATGACAAGTAAGCAGTTCTGACCACGATGAAGAATATATCGTAGTATCAGTAGCATAAATAGTTGTTGTCGTAATTGTATCTTTAATAGAAATTGTAACATCTGTCAATGGTTCGCAAGATGAACTACCTCTGTAAGTTTCACCCAAAACTGCTCCTGTAATAATATATCCATCATCATTTTCACAATATCCATCATCTAAAATTCCGTTATAATCATCAATAAACGAATCTGTTCCTGTATCCACACCTGAACCAACCCATGTTTTACCAACTGCAGTGCAGTATGTTTCAGATTCATCAGGATCATGCCAGTTTCCTGCATCACATATTTCCATATCACCATTATCTTCAGCTGTTTCAGCATCTGTATTTTTACAGCTAACATCTTCTTCACAAATATTACTTGTATCAGTATATGGTCCATATAAAATACCATCATCAGCACAACTTGATAAAGAATCATAATAAGTGTCTAAACATGCAGGACTATTATCATCATCAATAACATGTTCTGTTGTACATCCAGTACTGTAACAATCTTCTACACCTGTATCATCAACAGTATCTCCTTCACTATCAGTTTCATCTTTTGTAATTTCATTAGTAGAATCTCCGCAAACAACACCTGCATCAGTGCACCACCACCCACAAGCATTTGCAGCACAACAATCAGGATCATCAACAGAACTATCATCATCACTAATACATCCTTGACATCCTGCATAATCTGAAGGACAAATGTCATCATCAATTCCACAAACATACGAATCTGTTCCAATAGTAAGATTATAAATCCCAGCACAGACAGAAGGAATAAAAAGAAGAGTAATTAGAAATAAAATTAGTTTCTGCATATCATATTTTTTAATGAAGGGGATTTAAATACTTTACTCAGAAAAGCTTATATACCTAACTTACTATAAAAATAGACATGACTGCTAAGAAAGATGTCATTCGTTACATTCTCCGTCAAAGAAAAAAGGGATTTGAAGATGAAGATATACGAAGCAAAATGTATGTTAATGGGTATAAACCAGAAGATATGAACAAATATTTCAAATATATTGACCATCAATGGAGTTATGCAAAAAATGTAATGATTATTGGTGCGTTCCTTCTTATTCTTGCAAGTTCAGTGTTAGTAGTTGGAAAAAATACAGATTTAACAGGAGCATTTACATGGCCATGGACCACAACTTATTATTGCGGTGATGATTATCCTGCTGCAGAAAGATATGTCAAAGATTTATCTGATTGTATCAGTGATAATTTAGTAACAAAAAATAAATTATATTGTTATGTTAATAATACTGTTTCTACAGAAGAACTTTCTCCTTCAGGAGTTAATGATGACTGGTATTTAAACAGTCTATACACAGATATTAGTTCTGTAAGTTCCATAGATACTGTTTCTCTATTAGATTATAGTATTGTTTTACCATATAATGCAAATTATGACAATGTTGATTGCGTTGAATGGACGCATGGCACTGTAAGAACATCAAATTGGCATCAGTGCAATGCTTCACAAGAAAATTTAGTTTTTTATTATACTGACACTGCAACAGGAGATATTAATAATACTTATGGCGGAATTTCAACAGAATTAGCATTGAACAGTTCATATTATTTATGTTATGATGAATTAAATTGTACAACAGAAGAAGATGTAATATGGAGCGGTTTTAGTTCCAGTATGTGTCCACCAGAAACTTATTGCGTTGGAAGAATGAGTGATACTTCAGGCAGTGCATGGTATCCTTGTGATACAACATCAACTAATGCACAATATTCACGATGTTGTAAAAGCGGATGCGATAATAGTATTGAAATGACATGCGGAGAATATATCCCAGATATAAATGAAAATTTTATTTCATTTAGTGAATGTTCTTCTGATGGTACTTCTGGATGTTGCGATTCAACAACTGATTGTGTTTATGATAGCAATTGTTATGATGAAGATGAAACAATAACATACAGCACATACACGTTTACCTGTTCTGATGCACATTGGTGTCCTAATGGGTTTTTTTATGATTCAGATGCAATGTTATGTTCTCCATCTCAAAGAGCATGTTATGATACTACAAACACTGATTATTGTAATTATGTTTATGGAATTGATAATATTGATTCTTGGGAAGCTGACACTGTAGGAACAACAGGGTGTATTATTCCAAATTCAGAAGGAGAAGGAATTGATGGAATTTACAATGAATCTTGTGTTTATGATGGAACTTATGGAGGAGTAGATTATTATTTTTATCAAGATATATTAGTTGATCAATAAAAAATTATTCTAAATAAGAATTATATAAATCAATACGATTACCATTAGGACTTTCTGCTCCAATATTAACAGAAATTCTTGTAACTAGTTTATCAAAATTACTTGGCTCAAGTACAGAATATGCTGAATTCATAATAGAAGAATTTATGTTTGTATGTTGTGAACCTAAAACAACATGACCTAACTCATGGGAAAAAGCTGCAGCAACATCATTAACATCACTTCCTCCCCCCACACTACCATATTCAATTTCTGCATCTGAAATAACATAACCTGTAGCATCATAGTTAACATCTGCAACACGAAATTCACTTGTTTGAGTAAAAATAATATCTCCTGCAGAACTTACTTGAGTTATAGATGGTGCTAATGAACTATTCCAATAACCAATTGCTAACTCTAATCCATCATTATATTGAATTCCATTATAAGTCCAATCGATTATATCAGCAGTTAAAGAAGTAGTACCATCACTAATTGAATCACTCCAATTTCGTGAGATATAAGGTTGTGATGACCAAACTCCTTTCATATATTTCACAAGATCTGTAACCGAATCACAAGTCCATGAAGTTCCATCTCGATAAGTAGTAATCTGACTACCAACATCTGCAATCACATCATTTTGAGAACTTTCAGGTATTAATGTAACCCAAGAACTATCTGATCCTGCAGAAACATCTAACCAATCATTTTGTGTAAATCCGCCGTAACAATTACTTCCAGTATTTGTAGATGCAACTGAAATATTATATGTTCCAATTTCATCAAGAGAAAATGATGCAATAGATGAAGCACCTGATGCTCGTGCAGTTTGAGTATATCCTGAAGAGGTGTTTGTTACAACAACATCAACATTACATGCAGTATCAACACCTGCAGCTGTATCTCCATCAATAACGTACATGTTTACTGTTGAAATTGGATCAATAGTAACATTATAACTCTGAGTAGTATCAAGTAAACCATCGCTTACTTTAACTTCAATTGTTGCTGTTCCTCGTGTTGTAGGTGTGCCAGATAAAGCACCAGATAATGAATTAATGCTTAACCATGAAGGAGCAGAAACTAAACTATATGTCAATGAATCTTTATCTACATCAGATGCTGTAATAGTTGAACCTGAAACAGTATTATAATTTAATTGCGTTGTTGCGTTAGGTAAATAAGATGTTGTAATAGAAGGTGCATGATTTAATATTCCAGTATCTGTGTCTGCATCTGCGTCAGAATCTGTATCAGCATCGGCATCACTATCTGTATCCGTATCTGCATCAGTATCAGTGTCTGCATCAGATGAAGTATCATAAGTATCAAGCGTCGAATCATGAGTGTCATAAGTATCAGTAATATGACTATCACCTGTATCAGGCGTGTCCACAGGATGACGTGAAGTATCTTGTCGACCAGGACATCCAAAAAGAGACATAGCTAAAATAGGAACAGCAAATCGTCTAAAACCCTTCAGTCGACCTTCTAACCCTACCATAACCATACCTAGACATCCATAGTTTATAAATTTTGCGGTTCATCACAAAAGAGTAGTAACTAAAAAAGAAAACATTTAAATATTTACACAGATTACACATATTTACACAGGTGAAAACATGACAAATATAACATTATCAATCCCTCAAGATTTAAAGCAAAAAATGGATTGTTTTGAAGAAATGAATTGGTCTGCAGTTGCACGTCATGCATTTGAAGAAAAAATACATGATTTTGAATTAATAAAAAAATTCAAGGAAAATAGTACAGTAACAGAAGACGATGCTATACAATTAGGAAAGGAATTAAACAAAAAATTAACTAAAAAATATAGTAAGTAAATCTTCAGAGGTGTATACACAAATTACATTTTGTTTAATTTTTAAATTTTTATCATTACTCCAAATAGAACATTTTAATTGCAATGCTGCAGCAAAATACTGGACATCATTAAGGTCTGGAGTAATTTTTTTTGCATCATCTAAAAAAGGAAAAAGCATATTATAAGAAATTATAAAGATTTTACTTTTCAATAAAAATAATATATGTTGAAAATCCATATGATTTCTTTGCGTTTTTGAAAGAATCAACTTTTCATACTTTTGAAATTCTTCAAAAAGAAATTCTGGAGCATAAAATTCAAAAATAGGATCATACAATAATTCTTCAGTTTTACTTTTTTTAATAAGAATAGAAAAAAGAATATTTGCATCAATAACAAGTTTCATGCTTACACACACAAAGTTTCTGCAAAAAATCCCTCCCGTTTAACGTCTTCCAAAACATAAAATACTTCCAATTTCATAACAGTAAACTCTTCAAGTGCCTGAAGAAATGATTCAGCTGCATGAATATCTTTAAACAATGCCTCACAAAGTACATCATACCCATTATTAATTCTATAAACATTATTTACATTGGGATGTATATCTAAAAAATGCAATAATTTATCCCTACACCCAACCTTTAACACTAAACAAACACGAATTGTATACCCTAACTTACCAAAATCTAATAAAACAGTATATTTTTTTATAATTCCGTCAGTGTATTGCCGTAACTTTTCAAAAACTGTTGACACAGGAATATGTGTTTCTTTACTAATATTTGTCAAGCTCATTCTACCATTTTTTCGCAAAGCAGAAAATAATTCTATATCTTTCTGTTTAATTTTCATATTATACACCTCTTTTTTCATAAAAATTGAAGATATTTCATACTAGGCAGAAATAATATATAGAACTACTCCTAATATAATTCGAATGAAAGCACAAGTATCCTTTGAATTTATGATGTCAATGGTAATTGGAATGCTTGTAGTTTTAGCATTAATTGTCATGTTTGCAAATAAACTTCATGAAGTTGTTCAAGATAGCAGATCAGAACAAATTGAAATTATTTTAAGTATGATTGAAGACGAAGTCACATTTGCAAAAGGAGCAATGACAGGATATACAAGAATATTTACACTACCCGTAGCAATAGAAGGAGGGAACTATTCTCTTAATTTGACAGAGAGCACTATTGCAATAAGCTATGAAGGAAAAGAATATACTACTGGGTTCAATCATCGTGTCAACGGTTCGTTATGTTTAACAGCATTAAATGAAACAACACGAGAGTTTGAAGTAAAAAGAAGTGCAACAGAAGTAACTCTTAGTGCATGTCCTGATTGTGTGCCTAATTATTATAACTGCAGTTATTATGATATAAGAACATTATGCAGTGAATTATCAGAAGAAG
>JBAZCJ010000037.1:0-8203 GCA_041671005.1 Candidatus Woesearchaeota archaeon
TTGTTCCATTAAAGAAATCTTTTTCATTTCTTGTTGATTTTTTTCTTGAAGATTTTTTTCTAATAAAACTATTTTCTTCATTTTTTGAGTAAGTTGAGTATCATGTAATTGCTGTTTGTTAAGTAACATAACTACTTCCTGCTGAGCTTTTTTACTTTGAACATTCAATTTCTTCAATTTTAGTTCATAATCTTTAGCCTGTTTCATATATGATTTAAATTCTGCCGGAGACTTAAAAGATTGAACTTGAGGATGTTCTTGAACTGATTCATGATAAGTATGAACAGAAGTTTTTGAAAGAGGAGAAGTTTTTAAAGAAGCTAGGGGAGTAATTGATTTTTCTGTAAAAAAATCTTCTTGACCAAAAGGTTCATGTTCCATAGCAATTTGCATATCACGAGCACCCTTTTGTGCTGTAGTTTTTTCAAATGCTAATTCATCAAACATAGATTTTGAAAGAGGTACAGAAGTAGAAAGTTTTTTTACAGGTTGTGTTTCATGTCGTTTCCCATGTTTAATTTCAGCAAGAAAATCATAAACAGGTGCCTTTTTACCAGGGGTAGGAAATTGATCTCCAAAAGATTCTATTCCTGTTTCTTTTGTTGAAGGAGTTGAAGAAAAAACAGGAATTGGTGAAGATAATGGAACAGATTCTATTTTAATAAGAGGTAAATCTAAATTATCCCAATCTAACTTATCCTGAGCAGGAGATGATTTTTTTTGCATAACGGGTTTTGAAATTTTTAAAGGAGGTAATTCTAATGAACCTGTATCAAAATTATGTTCAGAAAAAGAAAATAAAGGTTTTTTTGATTCTGATTGAAAAGATTCATGCATTTTTTCAGGAGTTTTCAAAGGAGGCAAATCTAATGTATCTAATTCCGATAATTCTTTATCTGAAAATGAATGAGATAATTTTGGAGATCCCCCTAAGGTTAAAGAAGGAATAACCGCAGGTTCAGAAGTAATCTTTTTTTCTTTATTTAAAAAAGAAAAGAATGATTTTTTAGGTTCTAATTCTTTTTTAAGAGGAGGTACATCAAGTGCAGTTAAAGATAATGAATCAACAATAGGCTTTTGCACATCAGTGTCATTTCTTTTCTTACCTTTTCCATAAATTTCTTTATATGCTTCATGGAATTCTTTAGTAGGTTTTGGTGGTTCTAAGTCAAACATGAAATCCCCTTTTTAAATATGTAATACAGTTGTTTTAAAGCCCTTTACCTTTAAATACTTTTGTCGTACTTAGCAAGTAACTAATTTAACCAGAATTATATTGTCACTGACTAAGTTTATTAAACATGAAAAAGAAGATATTATTCATGATCAGTATATCATGACCAGTATAACTTATAAAATAGTGACAAAATCATAGAAAAAAAGTATAAAAGAAACTCACAGTCAACACAAGGTTTAAAAAGGAGTGCTGATTTCAGTGTAACATAGGTGGTGAGTATGACAAAAGAAATTCAATGTATATCTTGTAAAAAAAATCAGATAAATTGTACTGGAACTATTATGTTCAAATGCCCGCAATGTGGTAAATTTGAGATTGTACGCTGCAAAAAATGCCGTGAAATCGCAACACCATATGTGTGCCCTGAATGTGGATTTAATGGACCAGCGTGAGAAGAATGCCTCAAATAATTATTGATATGAAAGTTATGCCTACATCTCCAGATGTTGATCTAACAAAACTCACAAAAGAAATTGACACAATTATCACACATTACGGTGGAAAGCTACACAAACATGAAATACAGCCTATTGCATTTGGCCTTAAAGCATTACTTTTAATTCTAACAGTTGATGAATCAAAAGGATCAACAGATGCTCTTGAAGAAAAAATCAGTAAAACCAAAGGCGTAGAATCAGTACAGGTCACTGGTGTCAGTCGAGCATTAGGATAAATTATTATTATTTCTTTATTTATATTTTAATACAAAAGTAATATCTCCAATAACAGCATCAGTATCAAAAGAAAGTGCAACTTTTGCAAGGTAAAAATTTTCTTCTCTTCTCAGTTGTTCAAGTATCAATTGACTTGTAAATGGCCTGCAAGGATCTATTTGTTTTTTATATTTTCTAATAGAACGAGCAATAAAAACATTATCTGCTTTAAGTGCAAGATATTCTTGAACATCAATACCTTCCATTCCTTGCCATCTTTTATCTGTTAAAAGCTGCCCGAATAAAACATACGCGAGTTGATTAGTACAGAAATTCATCTGTATTTCTGTAACATGACCTACAGGTTCTTGATACTCTGTTCCTTGAATTTGAAATATACCTGTAACAACAGTGCCTTCTACACCTGTTTCTGAAGTATACAAAATAGAAGCCGCTTGTAAATATCGCAAAGGAAGATGATACATCTCACATACTTTTTCCACTAAACTTTTTTCAATATCCATAACAGAAAGTAATGAAATTTCTTTTATAAAAGTGACTTAATAATTTCAAGTAATTCGTTTTCAGATATTGTTGACCGCAAACCAGTATCTGCAAAATGTGTTCGTGTAACAGCATACCCTTTTTTTCGTATTGCATCCATTAAAGTATCGTATTTAGGAATCATTAAATGATTTTTTTTACAGATTGCATGAATATCATAAAAACCAACAGTATCAATCAATGCTTCTTTTGTAATTATAATAAAAAATTTATCATCACTTTTCATATTATTTAATAATTCTTTATCCCATAATTGACCCGCCCATATTGGACCTATCATTTTACTTTCTTTATTCAATAAAGAATGCTGTTTAAGAATTACATCTACTTTTGATTTTCCTTTCATACATTGAAAAAATACACGCATATAATGATCTTTGAAATAACTAAAAATAGGAATTAATGCTTTATCATATTGTGCAGCAATTTGTTGACATTTCATGATCAATATTCGTAACCCATATTCGTGCATTTCTGGACCGTGGCAGGGCATTGCACTATATTTTCTTTTACATGCAGCAGGAAATGTGCCCGCAAGAGCACTTGTATCAGTTGCAGTCACTGCAAGAATACCATTTCTACTTATACGCTTACATGCTGCATCCAAAAAAGGTACAGGAGTTCCAAACGGATCAAGATCAATATAATCAAATCCTGTTGATTCTAATAAAAACATAGTTGCTTCTTTTTGTGTAATGATTATTCGCGGATCATTTTCAAGATTATTTTTTTTCAAATTATCTTTAATATAAGTAATTGCTTGTGAACTTTGATCATTAATGGTAATTGATTTGATCTTATCTTCAAAAAGTTCTTGAAGAAAACGAATAGAACGAATGCCAGATGCTGCCATGATATCTGCAAGTTGCATATTTTTATATGGCAAAGCATTAAGCACAGCAATACTCATATCTCTATTAAATTTCATAACAGGATTATAAAATACTTCAAGCTTTTTTGAAATTTTACCTTCTGCAACAGAAAAGATTGCATTATTTTCATTAACTTCCATGATGAACTCCTAAGGTATGATATGAATATCCTCGAGGACTTGCAGAGATTACTTGAAGTTGACTAAAACTAACATTAAATTCTATTGATCGTATTCCTAATTTTGGATCTATGTTAACAAGAGTTACTTCCTTATAATTTTGAGGAAATAATCCTCCTTTTCCACGAATCTCCATATGTTCTCCAAAAGTATTATATTTAATTCTTTCTACAAGATATGCAGTAAGCATAGGACCAGTAATTGTAACAACATGTTGTTGTTTTTGTTTAGCTTTTACTTCCATTAAAGATAATAAACGTGACAACCGATCTTCAAGATCTCGTAAAGATTCTAAACCTAACTCCTCAAGATCTCCACGCATATCTCTTCGCATATAACGAAGATCATAACGATGAAGAAAAGAATATTTGTTTATGTCTGTATCATGTTCAAGAGCATAATTTAACCACGCATCTTTTATTTGGTTTGCAGTCATTCCAGTTAAATCTCCAAAAGAAACTTCAATTAATTGATCCACTAATTTATATGAGGGAATTTCTCGATGAGCAGTAAGATATTGTGTCCCAATAATATATTGAATCCCCATAGCAGCTGGATCCTGAGAAGAAGTTAAAATTTCATCAATATTTACCCTTGAAAGAATATTTCCTAATTGAATAGCAGTCTCTTCCCCTGTAGGAGTAAGAAGATTAGAAGAACTTGGCCTAACAATTTGCTTTACATCAGCTTCAGACTCTGGCGTTCTTACAAGTATCCATAACATAAGAGAAACTATCTTTAGTTGATTTTTAAAGGTTAACACCTATTTTGAACCTGTTTAATCCCTGAATTGCAAAATATTTATATAAGGTTAAAACTAAAAAATGCCCATGCCCGATGAAGAATTTCATTATGTCAAATTAAAAGAGAAAAAAGAAGATAATATTAAACAAACATTAGGATATTTTATTATCTTCATTCTTGCATTAAATTTTTTATTTGATTCATCTATTTTTTATATTCCCCAGATGGGATTTGAACTTACAGGCCCTTCATCAATTTTAGTTTGGATTCTTCTCATAATAATTGCGTTATATGTTGCCATGTGTTTCGCAGAAGTTATTGCAATGATCCCCACAACAGGAGGAATTTATGAAATTTCTAAACAAACCTATGGAACATTCACTTCATTTATGACCGGATGGCTTACATGGATGGCAGGAAATTTTGCTTTGCTTATTTCTATTCCTGCAGGATTAGAATTAATTATTCAATCAGATACTACTAATGCTTATGTTATAAAACTCATAATTTCCATTGCAACAGTACTTTTTTTCAGTTATCTTGCATTAAGAGTAAAAGATGTTGGTTCAAAAATACTTGCATATTCTACAATTTTCATTTTATTTGTCTTTGCAATATTGATTTTTTCAACATATATTGATGTAGGAACACTATTAAGAGATCACATATTAACAACAAAAATTAGTTTAGAAAATTATAAACCTTTTTTTTGGCATGAAGGATTTCTTTCCAATTTTGGTTATTTCTTTGCAACAATTTTTGTTATTGCTACGACCTTTTTTGGTCTTGAAGCAGTCACATTCTTGTCAGGAGACGTCAAGGATCCTAAAAAAGTCATGCCAAAAGTACTGATATGGGGAACAGCAATTGTTTTAATTGTAATGGTCATTTTTGTTATTGGGTCTATTGGCGTTCTTGATCATGAAACTTATGTAGAATCATATATTTTTTATGAAGATATTATGCTTAAAACCTTTGATGGATACGGTGCATTACTCATCACTGCTGTTGTCTTTATTTCAGGATTAGTATATTTTAGTGAAGGATTAGGATGGATTCTTTCTGGACCAAGACTTATTTTTTCCATTGCAAAAGATGACTTTTTCCCCGCAAGTTTTCAAAAATTAGATGAAAGATACAATGCACCAGTAAAAGCAATTAAATTTCAAGCAATTATTCTTAGTATTGGTTTATTAATTAATTACTTTTTTTACATTTTTACTGAAAAAGATCCATTTTACATGTTTCATGAACAACTGATATTTGCATCATTAATCTTAATTATATTATTAATCATTTCTATTCCAATTTTAAGAAAAAAAATGCCTGACGCAGAAAGACCATACAAGGTACCAATGGGGAATTACATGCCATATGGTGTTGCAGCATTTTTTATAATTGCAATGATTTGTTGGGTTATTTTAGAAGAAGGATATCACTCTTTACTAATAACATTAATTATAATTACAATTGGAATTCCCGTGTATGGATTTTTACTATTTTTATTTGATCCAGAAGTATTTACCAACTTCAAAAAAACGTTTACTATGGTAGGAATTATTTATGAAAAAATTGTATTTACAAAAAAAATAAAAGAATTATTATTTGATAAAGTGGGAGATATTGCAGGGAAAAAAGTATTATTATATGGCTGTGGATTTGGAACATTACTAATAGATGTTGCAGAAATAGTTGGTCCTGAAGGAAAAGTATATGTAACAGATATTAGTAAAAAAACAATAGATGTTGTCAACAAAAAAATTATAAAAAAAGCATATAGTCACGTATTCAGTTTACATGACGAACATCATGCAAACAGAGTACATCCTTCTGTCCCTTCAATAGATATCATTATTTCTATTGGTCTTTTGCATCATTTGCAGGACTTTGAAAAAATTGTAAAAGAAATGTATGTTAGACTTCCAGAAGCTGGAAGATTAGTATTTAAAGATGAGATCGATGTTCTTAAATTTTTACCAAACGGAGCATGGGCAGCAGATATTGATCAAGCAATAGAAGTATTACACCGACAAGGCTTTATTGCACAAAAACAAATTGTAAAAGGAATCCTTGTAAATCATGTTTTCATTTATGCTATGAAAACAGAAGAGCGAGTACCGTTGATTTGACACAAAACTTAAAAACACCCTTCTTTTTGTTCTATTCATGATTCGAAAACCAATTATTACCATCCTTGGTCATGTTGACCACGGCAAAACACGATTATTAGATACTATTAGAAATACAACTGTTATTGACAGAGAAATAGGTGCAATAACTCAAGCAATTGGTGCAAGTATTGTCCCAAAAGAATCCATTCAAAGAATTTGTGGAAATTTATTAGAAAAATTAGGATTAAAACTTGTAATTCCAGGATTATTATTTATTGACACCCCTGGCCACGAAGCATTTACCCATTTAAGAAAACGAGGAGGAAATCTTGCAGATATTGCAATTCTTGTGATAGATATGCATGAAGGTCTCATGCCACAAACTATAGAAGCAGTAGAAATCCTCAAAAAATCAAAAACTCCGTTTATTATTGCATTAAATAAAATAGATTTAATACGAGGCTGGCAAAACATTCCTGGATCACTGCTTGAACAAATACAAAAACAAAATCCTGATACTCTTCAACAAATTGAAACTAAAATGTATAGTGTTGTTGAACAATTATTTGCACATGGATTTGAATCAGATAGATTTGACAGAGTAAGTGATTATACAAAACAAATTGCAATTATCCCTTTAAGTGCAAAAAAGGGTATAGGCATTGCAGAATTACTTATGGTTTTAACAGGTCTTGTTCAAAAATACCTTGCAAAAAAACTTGAAGTAGAAGTTAAAGGCCCAGCTAAAGGAACTATTCTTGAAGTTAAAGAAGATAAAGGCCTTGGGAAAACAATAGATGTTATTCTCTATGATGGAACATTAGATGTTGGCGACACAATTGTTATTGGAACTTTACAAGAACCACTCGTCACAAAAGTAAAAGCATTATTTGTTCCTGAACCATTAAAAGAAATGCGCGATACAAAAGGAAAATTCAATTCAGTAAAAAATGTAACTGCCGCAACAGGAGTTAAAATTGCAGCATCTGATTTAGATACTGTCATTGCAGGCATGCCATTACATGAAGCAACACCTGAAACTCTTGAACAAGTTAAAGAAGAAATTCAAAAAGAAATCAATGAAGTGGTTATTGAAACTGATAGTGATGGAATTGTTATTAAAGCAGATACTCTTGGATCCTTAGAAGCAATGATTATGCTTCTCAGGCAAAAAGAAATCAAAATAAAACGAGCAACAATTGGAACAATTTCTAAAAAAGACATTATGGATGCAGAAGCAAGTTATGAAAAAAACCCTGCAAACACAGTTATTTTAGGATTTAACATTTCAATAGATCATGATGCAGAAACTGTATTAGACGAAACACATGTCAAAATATTTCAAAGTGCAATTATTTACCAATTACTTGACGAATTTGAAATTTGGTTTAGTAAAAAGGAAAAGGAAGCAGAAAGTGCCGGATTAGAAGAACTTAATAGACCTTGTAAATTTCAAATTATGCCAAATCATATTTTCAGAATGAATAATCCTGCTGTTGTTGGAGCAGATATTCTTGCCGGAACATTAAAAACTGGAGCACGATTAATGAATAAAGAAGGTCACCAACTTACAATTATAAAGTCAATGGAACTAGAAAAAAAAAGCGTCCATGAAGTGCATCAAGGGACACAACTTGCAATTTCACTCCCTAACATTACCATTGGCAGACAAGCAAATGAAGGGGATATTTTATACACGTTTCATGCTGAAAGTGAATTTATTGCATTAAAAAAATTTAAAAAATGTTTAACCCATGGAGAAATTCAAACTTTAAAAGAAATTGCTGAAATTATGCGAAAAGAAAATCCAACCTGGGGATTATAATGGAAGGAAAATTTCTCA
>JBAZCJ010000037.1:8213-10779 GCA_041671005.1 Candidatus Woesearchaeota archaeon
AATTATGAAGCAATTAGATGAACAATTTGGTTTCACAGAAGAATTACCATATGTTTTCTTTAAAAATAATAAACACAAAATCATGATAATTAATAATGAATTTGCTGAGATAGATTTAACAAAATTACGTGTGAATAATTTTGGATTATATTTTGGTGAAATCATGGATTCCCGCGAAATTCGATTGAGTATTGAAGCAAGCCAAATTGTTGGGCCTTACGCAACAAAAAATATTGTTGAAGTTGATGAAAATACTGCAAAAAAATGGATGTACGGTCAAGATATTGAATACAATTATAATACAACAGGTTTTGTCATCCTTAAATATAAAAAAGATTTCATCGGATGTGGAAGATATAAAGATGGAAAAATTAGTAATCATATACCAAAAAACAGAAGAATTGGGACATTAAAGTAATATAACAAAAACATTTAAAATAAAGCAACTTTCCAATTCATAAATAAAAATCATTATGCCCTCGTAGCATAGTAGCTATTGCGTTACCTTGGTATGAAGGAAACTTCAACAATAAGGTAAAGGTCGCGGGTGCAGCTCCCGTCGAGGGCTTATTTTCCTTTGGATAATATTCCACTATTCTTTTTTTTTCAACAATCTTCTGGACAAAGATCAGGATTTGATTGTTCTGCAGTGTCACATACACCATCCCCACAAGGAGTATTTTGTGTATGAGCTGAATTCTGTTGAATAGATGTGTTTGATTGTTGAATCGGCTTAGTTTGATTCATTCCATGTTGCATTGGCTGTTGTATTTGTTGGTTTTGCGAAGGCATATTTTGATTCATCTGTTGTTGTGCAGGCTGATTTTGCATATTGCTTGAACCCCACACAAATGAAGGTTCTATTGCGTACACTATTGCAACAAGAATCATAAAAATAAGTATCAACCCATATTGTATTCTTTTATCTACTTTTTTAATAAAATACACAAAAAATGAAATCAATAATCCAATTAAACCAATACTTAATGTCAATCCTAACAATGCTTGAAATACCTCAATATAAGGAGGATTAATTATGTAGACCAATTCATAAGGAAGAACAAGATATGTTGAAATAACAGATAATCGTTGCCAACTATATTGTTCTGTTTGTTGACCTTGTGGAGAAGGATTACTTTGTATTGGTTCAATTTCTGATATTAATTGATAAACTGTAACCCCGTTAGTATTAAAAATTTCTTCCCCAACACTTTTTTGAGAAGGTCCTTGTGCAACATGAACAAGGTAAACATTCTTTCCGTTAGATATTGCAGAGTTTATTTCTGAACTATTTTCTGTAACTATCACATTTTGAGTATATGTATATTTAATCCAAAATGCAATATGAGATTGGTCTGAGGTAAAAATAAATGCATCATCAGGCAATGCAATACTACTTTCTTCCAGTGCATTCATTGTTTCATCAGACAATTTTGAATTCATTTGAAAATCAGTCATTCCAAAATAGAAAAATTGTGCAAGAACTACACCTGCAACAACCACTCCAAAAATAATTGCAACAACTTTTGTTTTTTCATATAACCAAGCACATGATAATCCTGTTGCAAGTGCTAAAGGAAGATAAAAAATAAGTCCAAATCTCCAATAATTCTGTCCGCAAATTGCTGGGAGTGTAAACAAAAATGAAACAAGTACCCATGCTAACAAAAGTATATGAGATTTTTCTTGTCGTTTCATACAAAGCAATGTTCCTGGAACAGCAGCAATAATAAGAGGAAGAAGATACCAGTTCAATCCTTGAAAACTCAATTGAAACATTCCTGCAGATGAAGCAATCCACGATAAACCATCAATAACATATGAAAAAAGAAAAATACTTGCAAAAACAACAGGAACTGTTAAAATTCCTAAAACAACTAATTCTTGAGAATCCACTTTTCGTTTGAATACTAACTGTAAAACATAGTATGCAAGCATAACAAATCCTACAATTATAACACTTTGATGAGAAAGAATCCCTAAAATCCCAGTAAGTACAACAGCAATCAAATATCGTTTATCTTCAAAACTTTTAAAAATAAAATAAAGAATAAGAGGAACAAAAAATAATCCTGCAACATTCTTTCGAACATCTGCCATTAATCTTAATGCAACAGGAGAAAATGTAACAAAAAATACTGCACACAAAGAAGCAATATTATTTTTAAACAAGTACTGCATGAGAATATATACTGATAGTGCAAGTAAAACAGAAAAAAACGCAGTTGCAATCATAACTCCAGTATTAACACCAAACAGTAACGCAAATAATGCCGAAGTATAAAATATAACTGGATTACTAGTATAGATAGATTCTCCTAAACTTCCCGTTTCTAAAAGCAATTTAATTTGATATGCATAATATCCCCCATCCTCTCCAGAAATGTAGGAATGCTGTGAAAATAAAAGAATTCGTGCAGTAAAACCAAGAATAATAATTAAAATCAAAACGCTCCAATTAATTACTTTTGAGTTCATACAATAAATGAACTAGTAAGAGTTTATAGAATTTATGGTTTTTTATGACAATTATTATGGCAATTAAATTATGCTGCTTTCAACTGTT
>JBAZCJ010000038.1:0-8296 GCA_041671005.1 Candidatus Woesearchaeota archaeon
CCCTACATTACACCCAAGATCAAGAACAACTTTATCTTTAAAATTATATGAAACATTTTGTAATCTTACGTTATTTTCTCTTTGTCCCCGAAAATATGCATTTTTCAACTTTATACTATGATACCCTGATTCAAATTCCTTAGCTTTATACGAGGCATTACTTTTCTTTGTATATTGCATCATAGTTAAAACTTTTTGTATTATTTCTTTATCATTTGATGTTATTATTTGTGTTTGTTTTTTATGAATAAAAGAAACCCCTACTGGAATTTTTTTTATTCCAAGAAATTTTGCAAAAGTTAAACGATGTTTTCCATCATGCAATAACAAAGACCCATCAGCAGCTATATTCACGTAAATTTGATTTTTATTATTAATTATCTTATAGCCTTCCTGTTTCATATCATAATATACTTCTTCTAATTGGTTTAAATATTGATGAAACTCTGCTTTTGTCTTATATCGTAAATTTCTATTTTGCCAATTATTAAGTTCTTTTAATACGTTTTTATAATAAAGTGTTTCATGCCAATTCCCTGTTTTAAGGTATTGTTTCCAAGAAATATAAAAAAGTGATTCCTCAAATAAAGGATTATTTTTGTCCCAATCTCCACTTAGTACTTTTATTTCACCTAATTTAATTGCAGGAAGCTTGTCTCGTTTACAAAAATATTTAATTTTTTGAGGATCTACAAAGATTAATTTAGGAGATTTATTGTATTCGTGATACCACTGAATGTTTTCTAAAGTTGTTGGTGCTTTTTTAGTTACTGTTTTTTTTATTTTCCTTCCAATTCTTGTCAGAATAAGATCTATTTCTTTATTAGGAATATTATATCCCTTAGGTCCTGATTGTACCTTTTTTTTGATTCTGTTTAAGATTCGGAGGATCATTTTGAGTAGTCATGCTTTTTGGTTTAAAACAGTTTTCCCTGATCTTATTCCTTTATTTACTATTTCCTGTATATAACTTATTTCTCTGCAATGAAGAATTAAACTGATTACTGTGTAAAGCACCACCCCAATAAAAGACATAAGTGTAAGATACAACATTAAACCGAATTTATTAACTGTAAAAAAAGGCTTTATTAAAGGTATTATTAAAAAAAGAATGCCAAGCATTATAATTGTAGAAAAAATTATTTTTGATAACGATAACCCAATATTTTTAAGATTAATTGCTTCTCGTACTTTATCAATTAAAATAAATGACCCAACAACAACGATTATATAAGAAAAAGCAGATGCTAGTGCCAATCCCATATACCCAAAAAAATGCATAAGAATTAAACTTAAAGTGATAGTAATAATCATTAAAATAAAAAGCTGAATTGCTCGTGTTTTCATTTTTTCCAATGCATAAAGATATTTTGAAAGGATCAAATCCAAAGAATATGCAAATAATCCTATACTATACGCAACTAACGTAATTGCTACTGCTGTTGTTTGTTCTGGACCAAAAGCTCCTTTTTGATAAATTAATGAAATTATTTCTTTACTCATTAAAATAATTAATCCTGTTATTGGGATAAGAAGGAAACATGATATTCTCACTCCATATGATAATAATTTTTTAACGCGATTTTTGTTTAAATTAATAATTTCTTTTGTTAATGAAGGATATAAAACTGTTGCAATAGACCCTCCGATAAATAATGAACAAAAATTAATTAAAATAAATGCATAATTTAATATTGCTATATCTCCCTGATTTAAAAATGAAGCAAATATGCTTGGAATAGAATATTGTATTTGAAAAAATAAAGCACTTATAAACAAAGGGATTGCCAAAATAAATACTTCTTTAATAATAGGATCTTTATAATTAAACACCAGTTTGTATTTAAATGCAATACTTCTTGTCATAATATATTGAAACAAAAAACCAACACTGTATCCTATAACGATACCAATTGCAATACTATAAATACCAAGATTTTTTACGAAAACCATTAGGAAAAAGATAGAACTTATACTAATTATTGGTTTTAACATTGCAGATATAACAAAATGTTTTTTACTATACAATAATCCAGTTGTAAAACCAGATAAAGTCATAAATATACTTCCAACAAGTAATATTAAAAATATGTTTCTTGTTAAATTCAGAGTTTCTTTATCAAACCCCGGACCAAGTAAATGGATTACAGGGCCTGCAAAAAGAGATAATAATATTAACAAACATACAACAACAAAAAGAGTTATGTTTAATATATTACTCAATTTTCTATGAAATATCTCTTCTGGGAGATTTTTTTCAAGTTTTATTGAAACAACAACAAGACATGTTACAAGTAAAGTATTTGTTATTCCATAAATTAAAGTTGGAATAATACTGGCAATAACAAATGCATCTACTTCTTTTCCTGCCCCAAAATAATTTGCAAGAAATAAATTTACAATAAAACCTAAAAAAGAACCGATTAATGTTAAAAACATAATAAGGCTTGTTGAAATTACTATTTTCTTTCCATCTGACATTGTTATCCCTTATTAAATTTAATTAGAGTTAAAAATGAAATAATAATTTCTTTTTTTAACCCCCATATTTCTGCTTTTTTGACTGCATTAAAAAAAGGAATAATTGTGTTAAATTTATTATACACAGGAATTATAATAGAAACAGTTTCAAAATTAAGATTATTATCCATAATGCCCCCAAAAAGACGCCGAGGGAGAGCTTCTCACCAATTCTTTCGCCATACTCTGAGCAAAGCTCAGTGAACTTTGATCCTCGATCAAAGAATTGGAACGAGATCAAGTACGACATTCATTGTGTTCTGTCGTACGCTCAACACACTGCGTTCATATTATAACACATTTTTTACTAAAATAAAAGCGCCGAGGGAGAGATTTGAACTCTCGTGCCCTTGCGGACAGAGGATTAGCAATCCTCCGCAATAGCCAGGCTATGCGACCTCGGCACAGAGAATAAGAACTGATGGGGCTTTTTATAGATTGTGGTAATATCGATAACTTTTATAAATAACCCTATGTTCTTTTGGCATATAGCGGAGTAGGGCAGTCAGGAGTGCCCGATGGGCTCATAACCCATAGGTCAGTGGAAGCCACTATTGGCTGCTGAATTCAAATGGGTATATGCATCTGCATATCCTTGAAAGTCCACTCTCCGCTATATTTTTTTATTTTCTTAAGATGTTTTGGATGCCTAAACCCAATCTGGTTAAGCCAAAGCTTGTAATTATTAACCCCATTAAGATCAATGCGATTTATAATAGAATAACCTTTTTTAAAACGTATGTCTTTAACTTTATAATCATATATTTCTGCTATCTGAAATCCTTGTTTTTTTAATTCAAAACTGATTTCTTTCATAAATCGTTTACTTTTTGAACATCCACTTATGACTGGATAATACGGAACAGAAGAATATTTCTTTTTAAAACTTAAACAAAAATCTGTATCTGCAACACCTTGAATAAACGAATTACATAATTCTTTATGTTTTTTGAAAAGATTAGGAATTATAAGGGTAATATATTTTTTACCTGAAGGCAAACCAATAATTTTTGTAAAAAATCCATATAATCCTTTTGAATATATTACAAAACCGTATGTGCTGCCTTGATCTTGCAATTTGACCTTTATTTTAATTTTAAACAAAGAACGAAATAATGGACTAAGAATCTTGTTATAATACTCTTTTTCATCTTTAGGATTACCTACACATTTTATGATGTAATCATGCTTAGAACTTCTAGTATATATACTTCCATCACCTGCAATAACACCACATAAATATGCTAAATCTGAAGATAATTCGATAGGAAACGTTAATCCTTTAATTTTATCCTTTTTACTTTTTGAAAGATTGACTTGAGGGATAAACATACAATAAATTTTTGTTTATTGGTTTATATACTTCACAGCAACGTGTCTAGTGTGTCCAGTGGTAAAATTAACTTGTATAACGAACTTTTCCTCCATACATTTTTGTTAAAAAACTACCAGAACCTGTAACTTCTATTGCTCGTATTTTTGTTTCATTATTTGCAAATACAGGGCATTGATACTCACAAGACTTATACTTCCCAACAGGAGGAGAAAAAACAAATGTTGCATTTTCAATATCTCCTACAAAAATCAGTTTTATTTTTTTAGGTAATAGAAATTTTGTGTTTAATTCAATACTACAATAGTCTAATTTTGTTTCATTTGGAAAAACATAGGTAAACATATCAATGGATGATGCTACTAATGGAACAGAACTAATTGTTTCATTTCGTCGTTCATAAATCATTAAACAATGAGGCCCCTTACATAATGTTTTTATTAAAAAACTATTACTTTTTTCATTGATTTCAAACGGATTTTTTATAGAAATAAAGTACACTGAACTAAAATTACCAAGAAGGCTCAAATTAGTCATATCATATCGTTGATACGTGTTATTATGGATGGGACTAGTAAAATAATGTACAATGTCATCTGTAAATATGATCAAAGAATTATTAGAATTATCTTCTATAAACTCGTATGCTTCTGTTATTAAAGTGTAAAAATTATCATACCCATATCGATATTTTAAGTCTAATCCGATATTTATACTCATTCCAACACAAATAAAGATTAATAAAAAAACTAAAAATAGTTTTTTTACTTCTTTTTTTAGAATATTGTTAATTATACAAAAACTAATTATAATCGTTGGAATAAGAGGAACAATTGCGTATCTTGCTTCCCCCATAGGGATAATTACTGTTAAACAAGTTGCGATGAGAGCCCATACACAAAAAAAAATCATAAAAAAATTATCTTTAAAGGGATTTTCTTTGTTATTATTTATCCCAACGGATATAAACGCAAACACAATTATAGGTCCGGCATAAATTAGAGCGTATTTGAGATATAATACTAATTGGAACCATGAAAACCATGAGTAAAGATATGTCGTTATTCCAACAGAAGAGGAACTGTTTAATCCCAACAAAATCCCTGGCCAAATACTTAAGATTGCAAGAATTAAAAAAGGAATTGTGTATGAAATAATTGAGTTTCTGTTTAAAATAAATAATGTTAATAGATAAACCCCAACCATTATTTTTGCAGATTCTTTTGTTAATAATGCAAGATTCATTATTATTAAAAATAACCCTAAATGGAGGATATTTATCTTTTCCTTGTTATATTTATTAGAAAATAGAAGGTATGCAACAAAAATGAAAAACATGCAAACGATTTCAAAGTCATAAATAAGAGTAATACTCATAATAAAAGGAGGTAAAAAAAGAATATATATTGAACAAATAAATGAGAGTAAGTTATTTTTTGTTTCTTTTTTTACAAGAGCATAAATAATACTTATAAGAAGAGATCCACATATTGCTTTAAAAATCCTTAAAGGTAACGCAGATAACCCAAACAAGTTATAACTTAAAAAATACATTATATTTTCAAAAGGCCTAAATGCAAACTCAATGCCTTTTTCCAATTGGGATTTAGAAATTTCATTAACAAATAAATAACTGATACTGTTATAATCATGTAAGAAAAAAGGAACGTTACAAGTCATAAGAAAAAGGTAAACAAAAGAAATAATACCAACTAGATAGATTTCTTTTTCTTTCATATCTTATGATAATGTGGATTCTTTTATATTTGTTCTTATAAAAGAAGAGACACAATTAATAAAAGGATTAAGGAAATTAATAATATTATCCAAAGATCAGTTTTCCATTTAAAATATATTATTCCTTAAAATACTCTGAGAATATAGTAATAATATGAGTTAAATCCACTTCGGTTACATCTTGATGACAGCCAATATAAAATCCCGATTCATTAATCCATTTTGTTATAGGATAATCGTCTTCATTTATTTTGAATAATTGTTGATAAATTGGTTGATTTATCAAAGGAAGCATCTCCCTTGTTTCAATATGATTATTTTCTAAGAATTCAACAATTTTCTTTTTATTTTCATTTTTCATAACAAGAGGAAACATCATAAAAGAATGGTCACAACCAGGCCGTATTTTTGGCAATTGTATATACTGCTCAAATGGTTTTAAATGCTTTAAAAGCGATGCTGCATTCTTTCTCCTTTTTTCAATAATTTCTGGAAGTAGTTCTAACTGAGCAACACCAAGTGCCCCTTCCATTTCTGTTACTCGAAAACTATGGCCTACGCTCACAAATCTAAATCGTGCTTCAATAATTTCTTTTAATTCTTCACCTTTCTTTCCTTTTGCATCATCAATACTAATGTAAATGGAATCTCTTCCATGATTAATTAAAGAACGAATTTTAGTAGCATATTCAGGATTATTTGTTGTATTAATACCACCAACTCCTGTAATTAATAAATGTGCAATATACGTTGAAAAGCACCCAATATCGCTTAAAGAACCAACCATTTTTCCGTTGTATCGTGCATACATTGTTTCACAAGAATCTTCTATAATTTTGAGATTGTGCTTCTTTGCAATCTCAAAAATTTGATCCATATCGCATGGCAACCCAAATAAATGAACTGGAATAATTGCTCGCGTTTTTGAAGTAATCTTTTCTTCAATCTTTTTTGGATCTATATTATAATATTCTTTTTCAACATCAACAAAAATAGGAGTCATTTTATTATGAATAACAATGTTAGATGTTGCAACAAAAGTAACTGCTGGAACAAGCACTTCATCACCATCATTCCAGTTATAAATTTCTTTTAACGCTTGTAACGCAACATGCAATGCACTTGTACCACTATTCCTGACAATACCAAATTTACAATCATGAATTTTTGCAAAATCTTTTTCTAATTTTTGTAAAAATGGACCATATGATAATCTACCAGTCTCAAGAACGGTCATAACATTTTTTTTTGCTTGTTCTGTGATAGTTACTGTACCTACTCCAACTGGTTTCATATTACCCATGAGAACTACTTTTTTTATAAAGTTATTGTCTTTTAAGAGAAAATTTAATTACTTTTACAAAAAATTTAGGTGCCTCTATCCACAAATTAAGTTTGGACTGTCCATATATCCTATCTTTAAAAATAACTGGGATTTCAGTAACTTTAAATCTTTTTTGATGTGCTTTAATAATCATTTCAAGAAGAAGAGCGTTTGTATTTTCTTGTGTATTTATTGAATGCCATACTTCTTTTTTCATTGCTCTAAAATTTGCTGAAAAATCATGAATGTTATACCTTAAGAGAAGAACAACAATTTTGTTTCCATATTTACTTATTGCTCGTTTAATTGCGGTTTTTATATTATTACTTTGATAACCTTCCTCGTTTATATGACGAGCACCAACAACCAGATCATATCCTTCATCTATTTTTTCAACAAGTTTTTTCATATCTCCAACAGAAAAAGATAAATCTGCATCTGAAGACAGAATAATATCCCCTTTTGCAGCATTGTATCCTTCTCGTAATGCTGCACCAATGCCTTCTTTTTTTTCTTTTATGATTAAGCGAATATTTTTGTATGTGTTTTTTAATTCAAGTACTGCTTCTCCCGTACCATCAGGACTTTTATCATCAACAACAATTATTTCTTTTAATCTATTACCTTTTTGAAAAATATTTTCTATCAAAGAAATAAGAAGAGTAATATTTTCTTTTTCATTATATGTTGGAATTATTATTGAAACTTTTTTTTTAACTACCATTTTCAAAACTTCTTTCCAATTATTATTTCATGCCACAATAATTTGATAAAGTATAAGCCAGTAGGAATTGTTCTTGCCGTACTAGAACCACCTATTCTATCTCCTTCATATGTTGGTATTTCTTTAATTTTATACTTTTTTTTTAATGCACGAATAGATAATTGATACTCAATGCCAAATCCTTCTGAGTCGGGTTTTAAATTGTTAAAAACTGACTTTTTAATTGCACGAAAACCATTTATTGAATCTGTGAGATGACCTCCCCAGATTAAGTTTGCAATCATCGTAAAGCCTTTATTCCCAAAACCACGAATTGGTACAGGAACATCATCATCATCACTTCTGCCCCCTTTCATGAACCTTGATGCAACAGCCATATCATAACCTTGATTTAATAAATCAAGTAAAAGAGGAATATCTTTTGGATCTTCATTGCCATCTGGACTAAAAAAAACAATATTTTCATGTTTTGCAATATTCATTGCCATACGAAATGCTTCTGCACGGCCTAGTTTTTCTTGGACATATACTTTAATACCTTTTTGTTCAAGAAACTCCTTGCTACCATCTTTTGACTGACCATCAATTACAAAAACATCACTTATTTCTTTCAAAGGAATTTTATCAAAAACTGCCTGCAATCCGTTAATTTCATTTT
>JBAZCJ010000038.1:8306-10664 GCA_041671005.1 Candidatus Woesearchaeota archaeon
ACTGTTTTTTTAATGCCTTCATTAAGAGGAACAGTTGGCTGCCATCCTAATATTAATTTAGCTTTTTGAATGTCACTTGCTCTTCTGGCATGACCATCTGGTTTTGTAATATCAAACATAATTTTATGATTCTTTTCTGTATAAGCACATAACTTAGTGATTAACTCTTTAATAGAAATCTCTTGATCACTGCCAATGTTTATCGGACCCATGTTAATTGCTTTTTCTATTGCCAATAATGCACCACTACAAAAATCTTCAACATACAAAAATGCTCTTGTTGGATTTCCTGTACCAAACACAATAATTAGATCATCATCATTTATTATTTTTCTTAATAAATTAGGAATAACATGTGCTTTTTCTTGTGAAAAGTTGTCACGAGGCCCATACATGTTGGATGGACGAATAATTGCAATGTTCATTCCAAATTCTTTTATATATGCTTGTGCAATAAATTCTTCCATTCTCTTTGCCCAACCATACCCTTCATTTGTCCTTTCTGGAACGTCCTTAAACCCTTCTGATTCTGGAGTGGGAATTGTACATTGAGCAGGATACACACACGCAGAACTTACAACAAGAAATCGGTCTACATTATTAATTCGTACGGCATCAATGACATTCATGAATACACTAAGATTTTCTTTGAAAATTGTTCCAGGATGAAGAACATTATATTGAATTCCACCAACATCAGCTGCACAATGAAAAACCATATCTTTTTTTTGAAATAGATTACTGCAAAACTCTTTATTTTCTAATGAACCTTCAACAAGGATTACTTTATTAATAACAGAATGAAGATTTTTTTTTGCTTTTTCTTTATTTCTGTACGGAACAGTTACTTCAGCACCTTCTTTAACTAATCGTTCAACAAGATGACTTCCGGCAAAACCAGTTCCCCCTGTTACAACAACCTGTTTTCCTGTAAAAAAAGACATAACAACAAGAGACATGTTTTTCTTTTTAAATTTTCACATACCAACTAACAACTTCTTCTGCTTTATTACTATATACATCTGTGCAATAAATAGTAAAAGTATTATATCCTTCATTAAGGCCTGTTAGAATTCCCGTAAACAATGTATCTGATATTTTTTCCAATGCGACATATTCTATAGAACCATATTTTGCATAGCCACATTGAACTTTTTCTGAAGAAGAAGTTGTTACTGCTACTGCTGTTTCTTTTCCTGTTTCCTCATTATTATCTGGACTAATTGAACGAATTTCTAAAGGTTGTGATTCTAAAAGTATATACTGCATGGGTTGCATAATATTTTGCTCTGTTTCTTGTTTTTTACAATGGATAGTTAAACCTTGTAATTCAGTGATTGTAAGATTTATCCCACACACATATTCTCCTTTATATTGCTCTGATGATGGTGTACAATCCATATTTTGTAAAACTGTGCCATTATCAACAGCACATATAAATAAATCATCAACATATAAGTTAAGAGACACATTTTCCTTTGACGTGTTAAAAGTTGTTGCCCGTTCTGATAAAAGGTATCTGCTAACAGAAATAATTGTTGTTTCATTTGTTTCATTAATTACAATATATTCTGCATATTCTTCCAAAGGATTTTCTTCGTCTTCAGGAATATATGGAGAATATAATTTTCCATCAATACCTGTAACATTGCTATACTGAATAGTTACAGCATAGTTCTCTTCATTACCAGGATTATCAGCACAGCTAATATATACATTAGGCTGATTAAGAACAGCTGAACATTCATAACTGCCCCCTGCAACTGCAACAATATCATATATGTCATTTTTACAAGTAAACGCATTTTCCATTTCAGCATATGGTTTATTTTCAGGATCATAATGACAATCTGCAGGTTCATCTGTGTATATTGTTAAAGGAGTTGTTATTGACATAGGAAGTGTTGCACCATTATCGGGATTAAACTCCACAATTGAGGGGGGTGTAACATCTTCTGTTATGTTAGATATATCTAATTCTAAAAATAATTCTTGTTCTTGTTCATTACCATATTTATCCTCACAGCTGATAAAAAGATAGTATCCGCCACTATCAAATTTATTCATTAAAGTGATTGATAAATTTTCATAATATGGATACGATGATTCAACATCACTCATTAAGCTTAACAGACTGTCAACAGAAGGTTGTAATTCTTCAACCAAATCATTACCAGTCACAGTATTATAAACTGAAAATACTGCCGGAAACTTTGTTTCATAATTTTCTAACAAATCTTCTGGTTCCATAATTGCACGAACAATTTGTTCTGCAGTTGTAAGATTTAATCCTTCTTTGAGCTTTGAAGGAATAACTATTTTTGGAGGGACACGCATTGTCAATACATGTTCTTGAGT
>JBAZCJ010000039.1:0-10434 GCA_041671005.1 Candidatus Woesearchaeota archaeon
TCACTGATTAAATCACAGGAATTTGAAACAATTGCTCCTCTATATGCAGAAAAACTGCATGCACTAACACTGAGTAATACAAATACCAAAAATATGAACATTTTTTTCATAATAAACCACCTTCCCCTGTTTTCTATATTACCCTCTATAAAAAGATTATGTTTTTCTTAAAAAAACACAAGGTTTATAAATTAGCAGTTAATTCAAACAAGTATGGCTGAAGAAAAAGAATCAAAAAAACCAATCGTTAAGAAAAAAGCACCTTTATCAAAAAAGAAAAAGCTTTGGTTTCAAATTCTTGCACCTGAAGTTTTTGGAAAAGCTGTTATTGGAGAAACTCTCGTAGAAGAATCCAAAAATATGGTTGGCAAAACTGTTCAACTCAGTCTCATGAATCTCACAGGAGACATGAAAAAACAAAATGTTAATGTCACATTCAGAATCAATACTGTTACTGAAGGCAAAGGCCAATGCACTGTTATTTCTTATGATATTGCACCAGCATCTATCAAACGATTGGTGCGAAGAGGCCGTATGCGTATTGATGCATCATTTATCTGCCAAACCAAAGATGGCGTTAAAATAAGAATTAAACCATTTTTACTTACAGCATATGAAACAAAACGATCTATTCTTTCATCCATCAGAAAATATGCAATTGCATTTATTGCAACATATGTTTCAAAATACGATTATGACACAGTATTAAAAGATGTTATCAGCGGAAGACTTCAATCAGGAGTCAAAGAATCTGTTCATTGTATTTATCCTATAAAAATAAGTGAAATTAGAGTTCTCAACATGGAAAAGGAAACTGCTGTTGTTACAGTACAACCACATCCATCAATGGATGTTGAAGCAATTATACAAAAAGGTTCACAAAAACGAGCCCCTCGACCACGACCACAAAGAACTGAAGAACCTAAACCAGAAGAACCAGCTCAGTGAATTTTATTTCTTCCTCTTTTTTCCACTTGTTCTAATCTTATTAGGACATCTTTATCAGCATATGCATCTTTTATTTTTTCAAATATTTGGTTACTAATTGTATGATGTTTACTTTCCAATGCTTGACCTAAAAGATGAAGATCCACTGCTTTATCTTCAATTTTTTCTGAGAAAAAACTTAATCCAAAATCAATAAAATATATTTTACCAGTTAAAATCATATTTGAGGTTGTCAAATCCCCATGAATTACTCCTGCATCATGCATTTTTTTAATTTTTTTCCCAATTTCTGCACTTATACTCTTGATATTCTGGGATTCTAATACTTCACTTAATCTATTCCCATTAATGTACTCTATTTCCAGTACATGATTATTATCTCCCCTAATTAGTTTGGGTGTAAAACCTAATGGCTCTAGTTTACTCAAAACTTTTGCTTCTCTTCTAGTCCTAAAAGTTCTTATTTTTTTATCTAACTCTTCGATCCGATACGATTTTGGCACACGTTCTTTTATGACAATATTTCTTTTTTTGTCTAAAGTTAATACTGCTTCTGCACCAATTGAAAGGATATTTTTCTTCATATTGTAAAAAAAGAAGAAGAAGGTTAAAAATGTTTTTGCTTATTTACCCTGTTTACACTGCATGAAATTTTTTAAGGTTGGAATATTCTGGACCAGTTAGAAGCAATACACTTTGTTTTACTTCAAATGATTTACAGATAAATGTTCCAAAATCAAGAGAATTATATTTTTCAATGAATCCTTTAAGGTCAACCTTTTCTTTTATTCTTGCAATAGTCAAATGTGCTGTAAAATCTTCTTTTTTAAACTCTTTTTTTAATAATTCATTTATTTGTTGACTTAATGATTTTAAACCTGGACTATCACACCCTACCCACAATACTTTGGGATTCCTTCTATTTGGAAAACACTCTATACCTTTCAAAGAAACTGAAAAAGGTTTGAAAGAAATTGTTTGTAATTCTTGCTGCACCCTTACGGCAGTTTTTTCAGAAACCTCATCTAAAAATTTAAGAGTAATATGAAGATCTTTTGGATTGATTGCTTTCAAATGTTTTAGTTTTAACTCTTCATACAACGGATTAAATTTTTTTTGAATTTCTTCAGGAATTTCAACTGCAATAAAACATCTCATAGGTCTCGTTTCTCAACAAATATTTTAACTGGTTTTTTTTCTTCAACATCTCGAATAGTAAATGTTAACTCATTCCAGCGTACTTTTAATCCCTCTTGCCACTCTCGCTTCTTGATTGTTTCTAAAAACTGATTCAAATTTTTTATTGTATCATTCAGAGGAATCTTAATATTAAAAAATTTATTAATCTCTTTTATATCAGTATCTCCATGAACCAGAATCTTATTTCTATTTATTCTTTTCATTAATGTTGGAGAAATATCCTTTTCATCAAAAATATCTCCCACAATTTGCTCTAAAATATCTTCATGAGTCACAATCCCTTTCATATCATGCTTTTTGTTTATGACAACTGCCATATGTACATGCCGTGCCTGAAGTTCATTGAATAATGTACTAATAAGCTTTGTTTCATCAACAAACAATGGTTTTCGTGCAATGTTTTTCAAAGGAACATGAGGTTGATTTTCAACAATTGCTTCAAGAAGATCCTTCAAATAAATAATCCCAACAATATTTTCTTTGGTATTACTGTATACTGGAACTCTCGTATGCTCTCGCTTATTAATTTCTATAATCGCATTTTGTACTGTCATGTTTTCATCAAGACTAAATATTTTCCTTTTGGGGGTCATGATTTCTTTAACATGGATCTGTTTGAACTCAAGCACACCTTCAATGAATTCCTTTTCTGTCATATTAAGATGTTTTTCTTTAACACCCATTTCTACAAGAGTTCGCAATTCAGATTCTGAAAACAACGGAGTTATTTTTGTTGCACCAAACATCTTTAGAAATACATTTGTCAGTTTTTCGAAAACGATTACTAAAGGATAAAAAAGATATATGAAAATCATACTAATTCTAGCCATAAATAAACTGATTTTATTTGCATTACTTGTAGCATAACTTTTTGGGATAATTTCTCCAAATGTCAATAATATAAACGTCATGACTCCTGTTGCTATTCCTACCCCTGAAGAACCAAAATAGGATGTTGCCATGACAGTTGCCAATGCAGAGGATAACGTATTAACAAGATTATTCCCTATAAGAATAGTAATAATAAATTGACGTGGTCTTTTTTTTAAATTTAGAAGTGTTTTTGCACCAGGGATATTTTGTTTTGCAAGTGTTTCTGCCTGTAATCTGCTGACTGCCATAAATGCGGATTCAGCACAAGAAAAGAATGCTGAAATACAGATAAGGACTACAAGTAAAATAATATCGAGGAGCATAAAGTTAACAAGTATTACATGCTATATAAAAGTTGTGAAGGACATATTTAAATAGGGCCAAGATTATGTATGAGTATGAGAGGACAAATTGTTGAAGAGCCAGAAGAACATCCTATTTGGAAAGTTGTCAAGAAAACTGTTTTAATTATAATGGGATTGTTTTTACTTTATCTTACAATTTCTTACATTGGCTTTGGCTCTGAAATTATTAACATTATTCATGGCCAATTGGCAAGTGAAAAAATACAACAGACAGATAATTATTATTATTTCACATTGAACACAACAACAGTTATTTTTTCTAATGCCTTATATGAACAAATTTTATTACTTTATGAAACAAATCAACAACATGAATTTATTGCCTGTCTTTATGGCACATATGAAAATGAAACATACACCCTTACTGAACTTGCAGTTCCTGAAATTTATTCTCAATCTGTGTTTAGAGTTGTTTCAGCTGGCTGTGATAAAGCATTAGTTACATTGCATAGTCATCCCTACAAACATTGTTTATTTTCTGATCAGGATATTATATCATACAATTCATTTGCTGCAGAAAATGATAACGGATTATATGCAATGATGTGTGAAGAAAACAGGTTTAACTGGATTGGATATTAATTTAATTTAATTATATTTATTCGTATTAACTCACTTTCACATCAAGAACATTTTTGACTTTCTTTAAAAAATTCTTTAATGCTGTCAACTGCAATTCATCCAACGCAGGGATTTTAATTTTAACAAGAACATGGTTCCGCTTATTCTTTGAATGAATAGAAATGATACTGATTTTAAGCGTTGCAATAACACCCATGATTTCTGCAAGAACTCCTACTCGGTCTTCTAAAACAATAAGAACTATTTTCTGACCCGCAGTCTCTTCTTTTGCCCAAGACACATGGACTTCTCCCATCTGATTTAATGCATAAATATTAGGACAATTTGATTTATGAATTGTTATTTTTTTATCTTTAGTATAAAATCCTTTAATCGGATCATTCAATTTTGGGAAACAGCACTTTGAAACTTTAATGCCGCTTGCAGCAGGTTTGTTATCTATCAAAATATGTTTTGCAATAGCCGCATCACTCATTTCCTCTTCTTCTACCATGCCCTTTTTTGGATTATCTTCTGCGGTAATATTTAATGCTGCACGAATTTTTGACTTTGCTTTTTGCGTAATCACAAATTTCAACCACTGACGTGAAGGCACTCCATTCTTTTTCAAAATAACTTCTACAATATCTCCAGATTTTAACGTAGCGTCAAGAGGAACAATAACTCCATTCACTTTTGCTTGTGAGCAATTATCTCCAATATTTGTATGAACCATATATGCAAAATCAACAGGTGTTGCCTTCACTGGTAATGAGATTGGATCTCCTTTTGGAGTAAAAACAACTATCTCGTCTTGAAACAAATCTACTTTTAAAGATTCAACAAAATCTTTTGCATCTTCAGACTCCATTTTCCATTCAATAATCTGTTTTAACCATGCAATACGTTTATCGAATATTCTGTCTTTATTTGAACCAGTATAACGCCAATGTGCGGCAATACCTTCTTCTGCTTCTTGATGCATAGGTTCTGTTCTAATCTGGACTTCAAGGATTTTACCATAATTACTCATAACAGTTGTATGAAGGCTTTGATACCCATTTGATTTAGGTACAGAAATGTAATCTTTAAATCGATGAGGCATTGGTTTCCAAATGTCGTGCACAATGCCTAACGCAGCATAACAATCAGGAATTGTTTTTGTAATTATTCTTAAAGCAATCAAATCGTAAATTTGTTCAAGATCAATTTTTTTCTTTTGCATTTTTTTATAAATACTGTAAAAATATTTTGCACGACCTGTTACTTTTGCATGGATTCCTTTTTGCTCTAATGTTTTCTGCAATTCTGCAATAATTTTTTCTGTTACTTGTTCTCGCTCTTCTCTTTTTTCAGATATTTTTTCTGTTAAAAATTTATATGATTCAGGATATAGATAACGCAATGCTAAATCTTCTAATTCTCCCCTAACTCTAAATATACCTAACTTATGTGCAATAGGTGCATAAATGTTCAATGCTTCTTCTGAAACACGCTTTTGCTTTTCAGGAGAACACATCTTAAGAGTATCCATATTATGAAGACGATCTGCCAACTTGATAAGAATAACTCGAATATCTTTTATTGTTGCTAAAAGAACTTTTCTGATATTTTCAGTTGTATAATCCTGCTTTGATTCAAAATGAATCGCATCTATTTTTGTCACACCTTCTACTAATGTTGCTATCTCATCCCCAAATTCTTTTTGAATGTCCTGGGGTTTAACAGTTGTATCTTCTACAACATCATGCAATAATGCTGCACAGATTGTTGCAGAATCTGCTTTTAACGATAAAAGGATTTTGGCAACTTCAATAGGATGAACAATATATTCTTCCCCAGTTTCACGCTTTTGACCTTTATGTGCATTATACGCAAATTCAAGTGCTTTTTTTATCAAACGCAACTGCGCTTTTGGATTGTACTGTTTTATTTTAATAGAAAGTTCTTCGTAAACTTTTTCTATGTCGACTTCTGTTATTAGTTTAGAACTTTCTGTATCCGCCATAAAAGTATGGATAAAAAAAGAGTATATAAATATGTGGGTTTATTGTTCTGTAAATCTTTGATAAATATTAGAAACTGATTCTGCATATTGTCCTGCAGTTTGTGCACGCGAACTTACTAAAGGGACTCTTGCATAAACAGGAGGAGAACCTGTTGTCTCCACCCAATCTTGAACGAGAGAAGTATATATTGTTGAAGAATCAAATGCATCTCTTGAAGTATCTGTTAATTCTGCAGTTATAGTTTCAGAATCTATACCACGATCTTGTGCATATCTACGCAAAACTTCTTTAGAATTACTACCTAATGAGCCATCTGGTTTTAATACCTGACCACTTGCATCTCGATATTCTAAATCATTCAACATTTGTTGAATTTGTGCATTTCGTGGTGTATACCTTCCGGCATTATATGCTGATGCAACAAGTTGAATAGACTCAGGATCATCTGGGTTTAATCCTTGCTCAAACACATATTGATTAACAAGCAACGCAATATACCTACCACCTGCTAGAGCAGCACCTTCTGGTGTATGCAAAATAGGTGTAGCTTCATTATATTTTGTTAATCCTTCAACAGTTAGGGGAACATCAAAAATCTCAGGAGTATTCTCTTTATCAGCACCCCCTACTTCAAAAGGAGGTGTTACGCCAACTTCATTAGCAGCTTCAATAGCACGCTCAGGATCTATTTGTACATATCCTTTGGTATCAACAAATAATTGAGACGGAGTAAGATCCGCAAGAAATTCCTCTAGATATTTTATAGATTCTCCAAAATTTGTTTCTTGTGTTATTTCAGATGCAATATATCTTTCTAAATACACATCATACCCTTCCGGAAGATCAAATTCTTCCACAAACTGATCAGCAGCAATACTAATTGCATCTCCCCATCGCTCAGCATCTGGAACACTAAAATATGCTAAAGTTGCATGAAGATCTCCCCTAATTTCTTCAGGGACATAAGGAATACTTTGTTCTGCATATATCAATTCACCATCGTACTCACTACTTACCTCTTCTCCTTGAGACATACTTGCAACAGCTACATACTCTGAATCAGTATCTGTAACAACTACAAAAGTATTTTCAACTCCTTGCTCGGGATTATTCGTACATATAGTTTCTGAATTATCTCTGCTAAAATAAATCAACAGATTTTCTGTTTCTTCAGAATAAATACGAACATTAAGTGGCAATCCTGGTTCAAGAGTACTTACTGTTCCTTTAATTTCTTCGCCATTATATACAATTTGACCTTCATCTATATTAACTTCTACAGGACCAGTATTATCAACAGAAAGAGCACCAGGATCATTATAAATAACTCCTGTTGATCCTCTTGGCCGAATAACTATATTTTCTGAACCAACATCTTGAAGAAAAAGATCTCTTGTTTGCCTATCAAATACTCCATCTTCTCGAATAGGTGTGTTTGGATTTCGTTGATTATATTCTTTTTGCCATTGACGAACTCCAGCCTGCGTTGCTTCATCATAAATATTTGATTGAGTTATATGTAAATACTGTTGAACTTGTGAAATTGAAGAAGATTCTTGCCCTAAAGAATATCCTTCAGAAGGAACATTGAAATATCCAACATATGGAGAACCTCCTTCAAAAGATTCAGCATATATAAGCATGTCTTGCGCGTTTATGTTAATTGAATATCCTCCACCTTTCCCTTGTTTCATTGATCGCTCTGCACTGTAATATTCAATTGTACCATCATTATTAAAAATCACTTCATTTACATTTGTAGCAGATACAGGAATTATTTTTTCAGGGTCATAATTGTATTTCTGCTCAGGTTCAGAATTAAATCGAAGATACACATATTTTGCTTCTTCACACTTTACTGTAATCTCACCAACAGATACTTTGTCACCTTTACCAACAAACAAATTATTCGTTCCTTGTTCAACACCAATTGTTCCGGTAATAGGAACATCTGGAAATTCTATTAAATATGCTTCTTTTACAGTATATCTCTTTGTTGTAGGATTGTATGTAAAAAAACCAGGGTTTTCTGTTACAAATTCAAGATCTCCAAATTTTTGTGCAATCCCTTGTATATTTCCTTGAGAATCTATTTTTAAATTATAAACATTATTTGTCTTAAACCCATTAAAGGAACCTGTGCCCATAAGCATGATGCCACCCTTATCATTCTGACGAATATTACCCCTAAATCTACATTCATATTGATCATGTGCCCATAATACTAACTCACCACTTTCAGTAATTCTATAACTAAAATCATCTCCAAAATCCTTAATATTAATCTCGCCATTTGTTGCCTGAAGCAATCCATCAGATGAATAACTTGTAACACCTTTTCCAGGAAGAATTTCTAAAACAATACCTTCTGTGTTATATAAATAACTCTGAAACTGAGCGGGATTATTATTAATATTATCACTATATTCTGTAAAAAATTTCTCTGCAACAGCTATTTGGGATTCTGTTGCTTCCCCAAAATTAACGGAGTTTACAAAAGATTCAGCAAATTCTGTTGAATACCCTTCATCATATAAAAGATATTTTGCTTGTTCTTCTAACGATAAAATTTGAAAATCCTCTGGAGTTGGTTCAGAAACAAGAATTAAATCTTCAGCATTTACTTGATTTGACACAGCATATTCTTGAAATGTTTCTGATGAAGGATCTGAATAAAACAGATCTTCTGCTTCATCTGCATAAACTACATTTAATGCTGCCATAAGTAGAATAAAGATGAATAGAATAATACAATAATTAAAAAAATTTAGTTTATTCATTTTGTGATTATGAAATTACATCTTCAACCTCAGAAATTACATCCTGAGCCCAAAGACTTACTCTTTCTATTCCTGTTGCTTCTGTTGTAGCTGGATTTACAGGATTAGCTGGAACTAAAATAATATCCCCTTTTGCTAATATCCCAGATCTTCGCAGCTTATCTTCTTGAGTCATACGATTAAGCAATAATGGAGCTACTGTTTCATCAGCCCCTGTTTGCGCTATAATTGCTGCATAGGTGTTTGGCGCATTATACAAGTCTGCAGTAACTTGAACTGCATCAAATTCTTCATCCAGTTGCTTATCTCTTACTGCAGCCATTACTTCTTCATTTGGCCGTAAATGTTCAGACAACGAAATATGAGGATTATCATTCAAATATCTATTTAGATCATACGTTCCCATAGTACCATGCACATTATCTGTAATATATGTTTTTTCTACAGATACTTGTGTATCTTCTGATAATACTACTTCCTGTGCTCCAGGGATAGGAACATTTGTATTTTTATCAACAAATTCTATGAAATAATAATTACCATCAGATGCTAATTTTACTTTTTTCCATTGTTGATTATCCCCACTCATAACTTGTATTGGATAATTTGAAAGAAGTGTAGGATTGTTAACTCCAGTTGTTTCAGAAACAAAATCTCTTAAATTTGTAGGCTGAGTTTCAGCATGATATGTTGCATATTCTACTCTATTTCCAAAAACAACACCTGAATGAGTAGAATCTTCACCAGCTGCAACTGCTTTGTTTAAAGATTTTGTTGTACCATAATACATCACAATGACATCCCCAGGAAGAAAATTATTATTAGAATAAGCAACTTGATCTCCCATGATTGCATTATGTTTTCTTTGTAATGAACTTCCATATACCGGGCCATTTATTTCTCTTATTCTTTCATCTATAACATTTAATTGTTCTCGTTCTTCTGAAGTTAGAAGAGTAACTCTTTTATCAAAAATAACTTTTCCTCCCGCAGCAACTACATTGTTTGCAAAATCCCAAGTATTTCCAAAAACACCAAAAGCAACTGAAAGAGATATTGGAGAAGCGCTAGGAGACCCAGTATATGTAGCATAATCTGACAACGATAATAATCCATTTGTCCCATCAAATAAAGAAATTGCTGTAGAAATGTACCCGGCACAATTATCTCCTTTTTCTCTTAATAATGGAACATGTGCACCAACAGCATCGTAAAGATTAAATTCACCATTAATAAATCCTTGTTCAACTGCAGTTAATGCAGGAGTTGCACCCTCATGAACAACATATTGTAATCCATTTCTATCAACTGTTGCAACAGGCTCCCCATCATTATTATATGTTGTTAATGTCAATGCTGCAGTTTGTGATAAATCATTGCCTAACTGTGCATCAATTACTGAATTTTTAAGTTCATATTCCGTTCCTTTATAATTAAGAGCAACTGGACCTGCAACATCAACACTTAATCCTTCATTTACGGTACCTACTCTTGCTACTCCACCTTCCATTGTAAGAGTTACTTCAGATGATGCTTCTTCTTGAGGATTAGATAAGTAAACATCTCGTGTCTTTTTTCCCCAGATACCATCTGGTTTTAATCCACTATTTATGTTTTTTGATTGAAAATATTTAACAGCTGCAATTGTTTTTTCATCATACACTCCTGTTAATTGTTCATCTCTAAATCCCATCAGTT
>JBAZCJ010000040.1:0-10369 GCA_041671005.1 Candidatus Woesearchaeota archaeon
GATGATAAATACCAATATATCAATGGCTTTAGTGGAACTTTGACTCTTGAAGGATATGAAAAACTAAAATATGATCCAGCAGTCATTGGAATTTATTCTAACGAGGATCTTCAAATTATGCTTGATACTGCAACACCATTTATGCGTGCACCATTTGCAGAACAGATAACTCTCAATGGTACAACTCTAAATGGAAACGGAATAGGTATTTGTATTATCGATACAGGTGTTGATACAACTCACCCATCTCTGCAAGGAACAATTATTGACCAATACTGTTATTGCTCTCAAGGAACTGGCTGCTGTCCTAACGGATTAACAGAAGACACACTTGCTACTGATGATAATGGCCATGGCACTGGTGTTATAGGCACTATCATTTCACAGGATCCGTTGTATAGGGGAATTGCGCCTGGTGCACAGATCATGGTTGTTAAAGCATTCAGCAGTACAGGCAGTGCAACAATGTCTGATGTTATTTTAGGAATAGGTAAATGCCTTGAAAAAGCACAAACATATAATATTAAAATTTTTAGTTTTAGTTTTGGAGGTACAACATACTCTGGGAACTGTGATGATGATGCACTTGCTACTATCACAAATGACTTAACCAACATGGGATTTATTGTTGTTGCTGCTTCAGGAAATAATGGCGACCCCACTCAAATAAGCACACCTGCATGTGGTAGTAATGTTACATCTGTTGGTGCAATCTATGACAACAGTAGTAGTGTTCCAGATACTGTTGTTAGTTTTAGTAATGCAAACTCTAACCTTGACCTTCTTGCACCTGGAGTTGGATTATGCACACCAAAAGCAAAACAAGCAACAGGAAGTGTTTGCTATACTGACGGAAATGGCGGAGCCTACAAATCATATTCAGGAACTAGTTTTTCTACACCACTTGCTGCAGGTGCAGCTGCTCTTATTACACAATATTACTTAATGGAATCGCAACAGATAAATCCATCCACGATTATTTCAGATTTAAAATTATACGGACAACCAGTTCTTGATGCACGCAATGGTTTAATTTTTCCAAGGATTGATATTGAAAATACATTAAAACATATTGACCATACTGCACCGCTTCTTGAAATAACTACAACAAACAGTTCACGAAACATTACAATCACTGCCACTGTTTCTGATGCAATCAATAATATTGTTCTTTGTAAACTTTTAATACATGACGTTAATGAAACAATGACACTTAGTGATACAGGAAGAAATGTTACATGCATATATAATGCAGTAATAAATGCCAGCACAGATTATATCATTTATGCAATGGACGCAAATGGCAATACTGCAAGCAAAGAAGAATATTTTGAAATAACAAATAATGCACCAATTATTGAAAATTATATACCTAAAAATACAACAATTTCAATAATAGTACCAGAAAATATTACATTTTCTGTTCAGGCATCAGATACTGATGGAGATCTATTATCTTACTTATGGGCACTTAATTCCACTATTGTTTCTTCTGAACCAGCATATAATTTTACTGCTGTTACTGAAGGAACATATCTACTTTCTGCAACAGTAAGTGATGGATTTGAAAATATAACTATTAATTGGACAATTATAGTTTTAAAATTAAAAAATCCACTTGTGTATAATGTGAGTATAACTCCTCCAATTGCATATAGAAACCAAAACCTTACATGCACTTATGATTATTATAATTATATTGATTCTAATACTAAAAATGAAACAGTGATTCAATGGTATTTGAATAATGAGTTTAATAAAAATGCAACAGAAATTTCAAAAGAAGATTTACACGTTGGAGATGTGTGGAATTGCAGTGTTATTGTTTTTGATAGTACACAATTTAGTGAAAATGTTTATTCATCTACTGTTGTTATCCAAAATCATGCACCTGGAATTTATGCAAATAATGTTTCTGTTACGATATCAGAACCAATAGTACTAGCATTTGTAACAACTGATGAGGATAATGACACAGTTATTGTATCAATCAATGATTCTCGGTTTACAAATTTTTCAATGAATACAACCATAGTCGATACATTTGACGTTTTACTTACTGCAACAGATAATTATAATTCTGTTGAAACAAAAGTACAGATTATTGTTTATGACAATCAAACAGATGATGATAATGATGGTATTGCTAATTATATAGACAAAATTAATGGAACTGTTGAAGGATTCGATATACTCATTGATGGTGATGCTCAAAATAATGAAACTTTAGACGCTGAATTCCCTGTTTCCTTAATAAAAAATAATGAAACTGTTGTAACATTTGAATTTGATTTTAACTCAAAAATATTATCATTAACAAACACAGAAATTAAATCTGATGAAACATCCAATGGAAATATTATAGTAACTGGACTGGATGTTGAGTCAAAAACAGTTTATATTGATGCATTAAACAGCAGTACAAATGGTGTGTGTATTCAAGATGTTGAAAATCCTACAACAATAACATCATACTGTACAGGAGCTCATGAAACATTTGTGCCATGTAACGGAACTATAACTAATGGCTATACATGCTCTGCTATTAATAACCAATATATGATTACAGGACTCCACCATTCTGCTGTTACCCAAAAATGTATTGACACAGATGAAGATACTTATGGTCTTGGATGTAACGCAGGAAATGATTGCGATGATACAAATGCAGCAATTTCTCCTGCAGCATCTGAAATATACGATAATGGTATTGATGATAATTGTGATGGAAATTCTGCTACAACACCTGCAATTGTTACAACTACAATAAAACCTGCTACTGGTGGCGGAGGAGCAGGACCAAACATTTTGGAGACAGAAGTTACAACTGAAATAACTGCGCAAGAAGAATCTGCTCTTGAACTTGAACAAACAATTGAAGAAAATAATATCCCTGATGCAAAAAAAATAACTGAAGCTGGTTTCTTTACAGAACCTCTTGTCACATCCATGGGACTATCACAGATTACTGGTGCTGCCATAACTGACCTTGCATCTGGAAAAGTAACTGCAAGTGTTTTTGGACTTATCGCAATGATTATGATTTGTTGTAGTTTACTTTTTGGAACTGGATATTATGCAATAAAACACAAAAGAATTCATGAACAAATTGACTTTTTCTCACCACAAGAAGCATTGAAAACTATTTATGAAGGAGTAAAAGAGTTTTTTAAGAGGTAAAATATATTTATTTGAAAATTATATTATGTTAAGAAAAAATTGATTTAACATAAATTGTGATGTATTGATAATCACACAATCCTTCATTATCGCAGACTAACACTTGAACTGTATGCTCGCCTTCTTCACCTAGCTGAGGAGTATATTCTGCAGTTCTATTAGTCGATAAGAATAACGATGACTCTGAAAATCCGTTAGTATCTGCAGGGATTTTTAATCCACCTGATTCTTCATAATCTTCTTTCCAACCACCATAAATATATCTATTGTCCATAAAATCATGAGCATTATGATCATCTTCATCAGGATCATACCCCATAGGGGTAATAGTAAATGGGTCTCCAACTTTTGCAACAATATCATACTCTTCTGATGAATCATCAATTAAATCAAGTGCAGGATAACGATTTTGCACTGCAAATGCAAACACAAACGGCTTACCATTAATTGTTGATTGATTATCTTGTATTACAACAATATCATCATATTTACCATAATTTTTACATTGAGTACACACATCTCTATATTTTGTCACATGCATCCCTTGCTTAAGACAACGAACCACATCTGATTCTTTACCAGGTTCTTTGCAATCAACTAATTCATTTGCATCTCTTACAATATTAAAAAAGATATTATTCACATCATTTTGAATCAGCCTTTCTGCTAATTCATGCATTTGCTTTAATCGAACATTCAATGTGGTATGAAATGTTTGCAAGGAAAGAGTAGATTCTTTTTCTGCAAGTTCTGCTACAATAGGATACTCTGCTTCTACAGCAATAGATGAAGGAGAAAAAGTTACTGTAATAGTAACATTCCCTGATTTCATTGTTGTGTTAGTAAATTCTGGTAAATTTTCAAGATCAACACATTCTTTAAATCCTTGTGCAATAAAAATCTGTAAATATTCTTGTATATTATCATTATCAGATTTTCTTTTTGAATCATATGTTTCACAGGAGTACAATGCACCTGTTTGATTAGGAGAGTTAGAACCATAATAATCACACAAAGGAGGCATTGGGTTAAGAATAACATTGCCAAACGAATTTACATATATAGAACTGACTTCTTTAGGAGTTTCAACTAATTTTGTTAATCCGTAGGGATAATCAGGAATAGAAGGATGACCTTCAAGCACCACTGAAAAATCTGGGGCATAAATGCCATAACTTACATTATAAATAATGTTTTCATACGCAAAAGGTAAAATATATTGGCCGTACTCATATTTTTTTGGACCTAAATAGGGTTTTGTACCATTTGCTTCATATTGATAAATAACTCCCCCTTGCAATCCTACAAGAATAACTCCCTGTTTTGTTACTTCATCAAGACAAGACTGCATGTATCCATAATATTTTCCTTGGGTTGTAAACAGATCTGTTACCTCTTGTTTTTCTTCTGTAAATTCTTGACTTTTAACACTATTTTTCATATAAAAAATAAGACCAAAAATAGTAAACACAACTAAACCAAGAACCATGAAAATAGTAAGCTGGGATTTTTTCTTCATTCTCTTATTTAGAAATTCTTCGTTATATATACTTTTTTACTCTGAGCGCATTCCTGCAGTCAAACTCGTCCAATAATCTGAACCATCTGTTGAACGCTCAAGAACAATGCCATTATCACTGTTACAATGTATATTTAATCCTGATTCATAAGGTGCATAAATTTGATCGCAATTTAAACTGACTATTGTTGTATCATAAACAACACCCAGATAATATTTATTTTCGGAATCTCCCTCATCATATTTAATTTCTTCAAATCCAAAAATGTTGGAAGCAGTATTGTAATAGATTCTATTGTAATCTGCTACATTAGAAAATCCTGCAAACTTATCTGCAATTGGTGTTCCATCTGGATTGTCAATAGTATCATATTCCCCGTCAATATATGTTATAATTTGAGTTTTATAAGAATCAAACAAAGTTTGATATGTACTCATTATTGGATATGGTAACGTTGTAGCAGTGTAAGTATTGTTAATATAAATTAATGCACTCATATTTACATTGTAAAATATTGTATTTGGATTGTCAGTGTCACAAAGATAATACTCTCCAAAAGCGTATGGACTATTATAATTAAATGCATTAGTACAGTCAATGTCTTGATCAAAAATAGTTGAAAAGCTATCCGTAAGAAGGTCTTCATCAATTGTCATTGGCTCTTCATCATCTTCACTGTTTAATGTAACGCCAACAGTCACATCATTACCTTTTTTCAACACGCAAAAGCTGTTAATTTTATCTGCAATTGGCTCAACATTGACATAATTATTCAATGTGTTGCTATACGCATCACAAAATATTGCATAATCAGATACCGCAAGATCCATCATTTGGAATGCAAGAAGTTTTGTTCTTGATGTCCATTGTGATGATGTTGCATCTGCTTCACAAAGATGATCATTTTTATAGAAATTTTGTGTTAACGTACACCCTTCATAGAAATATGTTCCTTCAGGTGCACAAAATGTATCGTCTTCTTCTTCTGAACTGCAGACACAAGCAAATGAATCTATACAATAATCAATTGCTGCTGCATCTGTATTATGATACCAATCATACTTAGTTTCTAATGGACCAGACCATATCCCTTCATGACAAATTGAAACAGTATCTTCTTCACTGTCTCCATCTGTATCATAAGAATAAGGAGTATATTCATCAACACATGATGTTCCATTCCAACAGGTATTTCCTGCACAGCATGCATAATCCTGTTCAACTATATCTACCCATGGAACTGTACTTAATTCAAATGTATTTGCAGTTGTTGGATTATAACGTAAAGTGGTTGTAACATAACTTCCTTCTGCACCACCACTTACAGGATACCATTCCCACTGACTATTTGATACATTGTAATTACAAAGATATGTCTTTTCCATTACTGAACATGCAGAAATGTTTGTTGCTGTTGTGATTAATGTTGATTCTGTGTACCAATCAGTTCCTGTTTTTGTTAAATCATCAACATTACAACCATACCAACTTCCATTAACATTTAATAATTCAATATCATTTCCCCCAGAAACATATCGTACAGGAGGAATTCCAACATCATAATCATCATATGCTACTCCTTGCAAGCAGGCATATTCGTTACGTATTGTCCCTGAACCTTCATAAGTAATAGGTGTTGTTTCTGAATAACTTTCACTAACGTATTCAGGAGAAGAAGAATCATAGTCATATTTATTCCCGCAACAATGTGAACCTGTCCATTTCCCGCCAAGATACTGCTCACAAATTGAAGATGTAAATAATTCTGGATCTGTAATTTCTATGCCATCAATTGTTAAAGGATATCCATAAGATCCTTTTAAATCCCCTGCATCATTAATAGTCGTCCAATTGAATGCTGGCACTGCTTCATCTGTTGATTTAATTCTACATACATATGGGTTTGATTGATCTTGTGCACTCCATTTACCTAAATCCGTATCTGGTTCATCGTCATATAGTATTTTTAATACATGCGGACAAGTTGAAAGTAATTTGCCATCGCTATCATAACATACATCTTCATAATCACCTGCTAAATTTAATGCATCATCATAAGTATCAAAACTTGTTGGATCGCAGAGATAATAATCTTCAAGACCATTTACAGTAATTGGATCATTATCATCTTCTGACTTTGAAGAATACAAACAATAGTTTGCAGCAAGACCAATTTCTGCACCATTATCAGATGCTGCTTCTTTTTGATCATTTAAGTCGCTTAAATCATAATCAAAACCGCGCTGATCTTCTGTAAGAGGTTTATTGTTAACCCAAATATAATCATCACCACAACAATAATATTCATTACTATCTTGATCTTCATACGTTGATGTTGTGTCTAACCAATCTCCACCAATTTTTTCACAATCAAATTCATCTTCATCCCATACTATATTTGTACCGGCAGACCATTCTACATTGTAATCAGGAACTGTCCATGGAGCAAATGAATACCCCGCATACCCAAACATGTCAATACCAACTATCCCTTCTCCTGAGGAGGTAACAGGAACTGCCATGAAAGAACCACCATAAGAACGACAACCAGAACCATCAGGATACAAAGGATCTGTACCAACACCTTTTCCTTCATAGCGGTACAGACGAACATCGTCAGTCACTCCATTATCTTTTGTTATCCATGGAACTGATGAATAAAGAGGAACATATTCAGACCAAGAATAATCATTATAATCTATTATGAAAGGTTGACTGAATGTTTCATATCCTGCATCACTTGCTAAATTGTACCACCAAGAAGAACCATCAACAGTAGAATACATTTCATAATCATTAATAATTCCAAAATAAGTGTTCATAGAAGAAACTACTTTTCTTTGGTCTCCAGTATCACCAGTGTTTCCTCGTCCACCAATATAACAATAAATTCCAGTGTTTACTGTCAAAACTGCACAACCATACTCATCACACCAATCAGTTAATGTAGCATCACTTGTTGATGATGTAGAACCTGTACCTGTTGTAGAACCTGTTCCTGGAGTGTAACCAGAAGAATCGCTTGACCAATCTGTAGCAATAACAAAAGAAGAGACAACAAGCATAATTACTATATACAGAATTATCTTTTTATTCATCATTGCCCTCTTTTTTAAATATGGTAGATTTTCTGTGAGTTTTGCTATATAAAGCTTGCGTCTAAAGCCAAAGATATAATTCAGAGAACAAATGATGCCTTTGGTGGAATAGGGAAGACGCTTATATTAATCAATCCGCGCCTTCACTATAAAAGTTTAAATATCTGTTTGAATTAAAAAGAGATATGGATCCGTTAGTTGCATATATTCAGAAAGAACTACAAAAAGGTTTTTCTGAGGAGCTTATACAGAAAAAACTTCACCTTGCAGGATACACTTCTGAAGAAATTACAAATGCATTCCATGATTTTGAAACAAAACAGCATTATAACACATTTGTGAACGTTGAAAATGAACATAAAAAAAAAGAGATACTCCATATACTCTTTGCACTTTTCTGTATTGTTATTATTGCAGGAATTTTGATCTTAGTTATCCCTAAAATTGAATGGAATAAATTACCTACATTAGTTGAAACTAAGAAATCTTCACCGACTACAGAACAAGACTGTGATGGTTTAGAGTATAGAGAAAATGAACAATGTTTAATGATACTTGCAGCAACATACAAAAATACAACATACTGTACAAATATTACATCCAAAGTTATGAAGTATGAATGCAGAACGTCTGTTTGGGAAAAAAATTATTGCAATTATCTTATTTTAACAAACCAAAATATGGGCACATGCTGATTATTTTCCTATTTTATTAAAAAAAAGCACTCTTTAAAATTTTAGTTAGTTCGACGGCAATGTTGTTTCCAAACACTGTCAAGTGGAGACAAAGCATTATAAAGATAAAATAGTATGTTTTTGCTATGTCCCAGTTGACAAACTATATTCAAAAAGAATTAGATAAAGGTTTTTCTAAAGATTTGGTTACTGAAAAGCTTATACAAGCTGGGTATACTAAAGACGAGATTAATGATAGCTTTAAAAGTTTGAAAAGTGCTGAACCATTATTGCGAAGAAAATTATCTGATACTATTCATGAAGATACAAAAGTACTACGAAGTAAATGGTTATTTCCCATAATTGGTATTCTTGTTTTAATTGTTTTAGTTTATCTTGTATTTCAATATGTGGATGTTACAGAACCAATTATTAGTAAAACCAGATGTGAAACGCTAGAAGGATATGATAAAGATATATGCTATTTAAAAGCTGCTGCAGAAGGAGAAAGTAGTTGTGACAAAATTAATGGAACCTTTTACAAAACACTTTGTGAACAAAAATTTTGGGAAACAAACGAATGTGATTACAAAATATTTATTGGAGAAGATAAAGAACAATGTCTTTTACAAAAAGCAATTGAAACTCAAGATCCAACATATTGCGTTAAAAAAATACATAATGAAATAGATTGCTTGTTTAAACTTGCACAAGATACAGATAATCCTGCCATGTGTGATAATGAATTATGGTGTTACCAGCAATACGCTGTGTTTAAACAAGACTCTACACTTTGTGAATTACATCCCATAGAACAAGAAAGAAAATTTTGTTACACATATTATAATGAAACAATGGTACAATAACTTTATATAGATTAAACCTAAAAAGGACTAAGATGAAAAAAACATTTTTATTTATTTGCATATGTAGTTTTTTATTATTAACTGGCTGTGATAATGATAGTTTAGGAACAATTATGCCTGCGTCTCAATGTCAAGTGACGTGCGTTGATGATTACACTGGTGAAACATATGGCATTGCATTTCGTGCAATTTCATTTGTTAATAATAATGAACTTACTGATTATATAGGAGACGGCCTAGATGATGATGAAGCAGACGGATGTTATTCATATGTTTATGCTTATAGAGGAAGAATAGAAGAGGATGGAAGTTTTGAACCAGGAAGTTTAATTGCAACTACGTTAAAAGCACATGAACAAGAATCGTTTTATGATAGATTAGAACTTTCATTTACAGATAGCGATATTCCAGAAGATTTAGATACAATATTATTATCTAATGATGTAATTTACAAACTCCTTTATGAAAGTACAACAAACGTAATTGTAGATACATCAGTTTCTGCTTATTATAATCATCATATAAATCCATGTGTTCTTGAGGGAAGTATTACTTTAACACATTCCTGTGATAATGATGATAATAACATAGACACTACATGTGAAAAAAATGAGAACAATGGTGAAATTAGTTCTTTGATTCAATTAACTGCTGACGCAAATACTGAAGGAGCTTTTACATGCCCAGACGGAGATTTAGAGGAATGTGTAACTGATATTAACATGGAAGATATTGATTCAGGAGTATTAACGTTATTAGATGATATTATTACTTATTTAAATTCAGACTAAGCATTTCATATCTTTTTCATTTCTCAGTTCATACTGTGTTGTTGCAAAAGATGCAAAAATTACCTTAACTTTATACTTCTTTGCAATCATAAGATTTTGATACATCCTACCTAAAACTATTGACTGCATATATGGTGGTGCATTCAACAGATCTGAAAATGAAAATGCGTATGCTACATCATTATCTGCCATTATTTTTGCAGAAACCTGATCTATGCCAGATCTACGATGATGAAATGA
>JBAZCJ010000041.1:0-10190 GCA_041671005.1 Candidatus Woesearchaeota archaeon
TTAAAGAGACATTCTAATGCATCAGCTGTTAACTTTTTGTATTTGATGCTGAATATGCTCAAAAATGCAAATATAGGCAATGCAAGTAAACATAGAACCATTTCATGTCACCGTTATAAGAAAAGAGTGTACGTATTTATATAGTTTATGAGGTGATGTTCCAGAAGAGATCTAAAAAACTATTTTTGTTTTCCTTTAATTGATATAATATTTTTCGCTTCAGAAATATCAAGTTCAGAAAGATTATCAATAACAATATCGCTTCCTGTTAATTCAAATTCAGAAGTAAGATCATGAATAACCACTTTTTCTACTGCATCAAAATCAAGGATTTTATCGGGGACTTGCCCGCTGGTATGAGGTTTATTTATTTTGAATAAGGCAATAAAACAAGGAATAAGTTCATCATCTTCACTCTTACGTTTTTTTCTTCCTATAATAATACTTTTTACATCATATTTCATAAAAGATGATAGGTCTATTGCGGTATATAAAGTTTATGGATTGATTTTTTGATTTTGTATTCATTTAATGAGTTTGACACTATCTCCTTCTAGAATTACTGAAGTAATATTTTTCCTGTTTGCCAATCTTGAATTATTAATTGTGCAGCGCGTTCAATATTGAGTATTCCGCCTTTTGCAAGAATGTTTCGTTTTTGTGCAATTCTTTCTATTAAAAGTTCCATGTCTTCTGTTTCATCTACACCATAATGTAAAGGGATAATTTTTTTATTAACTGCATTGCAATGTTTAATTATTTCATATGCTGCAAGTTCAGGATTATCACATTCAGAAAACATAATTGCACCAATTAAAACATGTTTTGTTTCATCTTTTTCTTCAAATGGAACAACTCCTGGAGAATCCAACATTAATATTCTATTGGTAACTCTTATTTTTTGCATTGATCGTGTATGGCCTGCATGTGAACTTGTTGATGCAGCTTTTCTTCCTTTCAGAACATTAATGACAGAACTTTTTCCCGTGTTTGGAAATCCTAAAACTCCAACAAGTACTTCTGCTTTTTCAGTTTTACTTAAAATTGCTTCACGGAGTAATTTTGTTCCCTGATGTTGTTTTGTTGAAACAAAAACAACTGGATATTCTTTTGATAATCGTTTTTTCTCTTGTTCAGCAACTCGTTGGCTGATAAGATCAGCTTTATTTAATACTAAAATTAATTGTTTTCCTGCACGTTTAACTTTATCTTCAACTTCTTTGTTTCTAGTGAGGTCAGGAATTCTACTATCTAACACTTCTAACAGTACATCACTGCTTTCTATGACTGCATTGACAATGTTCCAAAAATTTGCCATGTACCTTATAATTTTTGTCTCATATTTAAACTATGCTATTAATCTTAACAACAAGGGTTAAAAACAATTAGCTGGTCAAAAAAGAGATGAGAATTTTAACTCCTAATGCAGCAGAGTATAGCTATAAAAATGAGCTTGTTGAGATTTTAGAAGCAGCTCTTCAAACAAGAACAACTCCTCTTCATCTTGAATGGTTCCAAGGCCTTGGTACAGGGGATAATGCTGTTGGTGAAGTAAAGTTTCAGTTCACTGTTGGTCGTGAAAGAGATCAATATGTCTCTCTTTGTGGATATACGATTGTAAATCCCTCTGCTCAGAAACCAGAAGAATGGCGTATGCGTATTAAAGGGACATATGTAGGATTCAGTGAAAAAATAGAATCTGTGAGAGATCCTGATTCTTGTTTTAGAAACAGTACTTTAAACAGAGCTCTTATAAAACATTCAAAAGTATTATACGCAACAGGAACAAGTCTTGATACAATTTCTCAAGCAGTACATTCTGTTCCAACTCATCATAGAAATGAGTATACTCCTGCAATACAAGTTTTAATTGCAAAATTATTAATTTTAAAATTTGGTTCAGTGCCCTGTGAATATCATTCAGGAGAATTTCACAATCCGTTGCATCCTTCTTTGAGGTATGGATTTTCTGCAGTATGTAATCGCAGGAAATTAGTAGTGTCATGTAGGGGATATTCAAACGGTACTGTGGAAGATGAAAAAGATGTTAGGATTTATAGTCGAGATATTGATTCTGAAAATATACACTCATACCTCCTCGTAGTAAATTCTTTAACAAGTGTAATACAAAGAGAACTTCATGCAACTGCAATTGATCCACGTCAATTAAGTGAAGCATTAAAGGTACACAGATATGGTTTATAACTCAACTTTAATAACATCCCTATCTATTTTTGTTGTGCAGCGTTCAATTGTTGCAATTAAATCATAATCCCATGTTGCACGCTTGATTTGTTTTAACATATCGAGAATTTGTCTAAACATCCTAATATAATCCCCTTCAAGCATGTTTGAGTATTCCAACATTTGAACAAAAGTTCCTCCATTATACCAATGTGCAATGAGGGGTTGTAGTGCTTTGAAGACACCAATATTCATTTTTTTAAACAAAAATTGGTTTTTACTTAAAATTTGTAATACATTTCCAACGCCTCTTCTGTCTTCTTTTTTGTAAAAAGTGATTCCTCTTTTTCCTTCATACATAAGGGTAGCTAATGTTGTTAAAAATCCAATGTCATTCATTTCATGAATAAGTTCTGAAGTGCAGAGCTCTGCAACCATTAATTCATACGCATAAATTCTGCGTGCAAATGTTCCTTTTTCAGTTAATGTTCTGTCTTGATTAACATATTTCATTTTTTGTAATATTTTTAATTTATTATGGAATGAAGCCATTACTCGTATGTTGCCGTATTTTTTCTTTTTTAAATAATAATCAAAACTTTTTTTTAAGATAACTTCAGTTTCAGATTCATTGTGCTGTTCAAGAAGAGTAAGGACAGTGTTGTACGATAATTCAAATTGCGATATAATTGGTTCAACGTCTTTTTCAGTTAATCGTTTGATTTTGTCAATTTCATCTTTGTTTCGATTAAAAAGTGCAATAGCATATCCTTCAGTATCAATGCCTCGCCTGCCTGCTCGTCCTGCTAATTGGAAGTATTCTTTGGTGTGGAGATATCTAAATGTGATCCCATCATATTTTTCAAGAGTGTTGAAGCAGACTGCTTTTGCAGGCATGTTAATTCCAACTGCAAATGTTTCTGTTGCGTACAATACTTTGATGACTCCTGTTGCAAATAGTTCTTCAACAAGTTCTTTTTGTTTTGGCATCATGCCTGCATGATGAATTGCAACTCCTCGTTGAATAATTCGTTTAAGATTTTTGCTTGAATCAAGAGATTTAATTTCATCTGTGATATACTTGTTGTACATGCTAAGGATGTATTGAGCATCTTTGTTATCTGCAAAGTTTACATATTTGATTAATTCTTCAGCTTTTTCTTGTGTTGCTTTTCTGGAAAAAACGAAGAAAATGCATGGAAGATAATTTAAAGTACTTAACTCTTTTATTAAGTCAACATGATGGGGTAATTTGTAATCTCGTTTCTTTTTTTTAGTAGTTCGTCTAAAATCTCTACGTGCTTCATGATAATCTGGGATATTTTCAATTTCTTTAATGTGGTGTTCGAGTGCGTTTGCATCCGTTAAGCCAAGGTATGAATCAAACATAAGATGTTTTAATGGAACAACACGTTTTTCGTTACTAACTACTTCCACTTTATGATTTTTAATGCTCTGGATCCAATCTGCAAATTCACGTGCATTTGGAATAGTTGCGCTGAGACACAAAAATCGTACAGTATCTGGTGAAAAAATGATGGATTCTTCCCAAATAGTTCCTCTTTCAATATCATTAATATAATGAATTTCATCAAAAACAACATAACAGACATTTTCAAGAGATGGATCATTGCAGAGAAGCATATTTCTGTAAATTTCAGTAGTCATAATAACAATCGGTGCATGATAATTAACTACCAAATCCCCAGTCATAATCCCAACTTTTTCTGCACCATATTCTCTTTTAAAATCCCTGAATTTTTGGTTTGACAATGCTTTAATTGGCGCAGTATATATGATTCGTTTACCTGAATCGAGGTATTTATCTATAATATAATCTGCGATAAGTGTTTTTCCGCATCCTGTTTGTGCCGTAACAACAACTGATTCATTTCGTTCAATTGCCTTGATGGCATCAACTTGAAATTTGTCAAGAATAAACTGTTTGAATCGAACTTCTTCCATATATTTGAACATCTCGAAGGATGTTTATATATATTTGGAATTTATTACGAGAATTCTTTGACTAGTGGACGTTGTCCATAATACGGCCCTAAAAGGTAATAAATTCCTAATATGCTCAAGAATCACTTAAATCATGTATTGATCTTAATGAACGAAGTGAACTGGATTAGTGGTTCTTGACAGTTTTAGGAAACAGTAAAATATAAATAGCCTGAGGTATTAAACGTACATGGGTGAGTAAATCCTATTCAGGATTTGAAAATATGGCTAAATTAACAGGAGAACAGACAGTTTTTGCAATATTGTCCTACCTGGGCATATTGGTATTGATTCCATTGTTAGTAAAGAAAGATGATGAGTTTGTCCACTTTCATGCTAAACAAGGATTAGTAATGTTATTAGTGTGGATAGCAGTATGGATTGTAACAATGATTCCATTCATTGGTTGGGTTATTGGTCCATTACTCTCAGTAGTCATGCTTATTGTAAGTTTGATTGCAATTATCCAAGTATTAATGGGTAAGAAATGGGAAATCCCAGTTGTCGCAACATATGCAGACAAATTGAATGTTTAATTTTTTTATTTTCTTTTTTTATTGATTGTTGTTTGTATTTCTAATTTATTATTTGAGAAGCATATCGTGCTCGTAAATTCTGTTCAAGTTGTTCTGTAGGTTTACGTTTAGAAGATTTATCTTTAAATGTAACATGATATTCTTTTATATCTCTGAAAGTTACCTGAGCTCCATTTTCAATACAGTTAGCAACGAGAGTTGTTCTTTTCCACCCCAATTCATATGCATATATACGTTCTATCTGTACTTTTACGCCCATATCAAAATCAAGGAAAGAAGCGTTTTGATTCATTCGTTCTATTATTTGCGGATCAATATCCTCTAAACTTTTTTGTGTTGCAAGATAATTAAATGTCTGGTAAGGGTCTTCATTAAATTCTTGATATGTAGCTAAAAATAATGCAGCACCTTTTCCATGGTTCTCACGATCATCATTATGTGTATAATATTGGTTTGCAAGAGCTAAAACCTCTTCTTCCAAATCTAAACGCAATCCTATTGCAATTTGTTCATATCCCGGAACAGTACTCAAATAATATGTTCCTGCAAGTGCAAATGCATATGCAGGAGCTTCTACTCCTGGCCAATTATAAGATTTGAAATAAGATGATAATGAATCATCTTGTGGTGTGGCAATATAATGACCTAATTCGTGAAGTATATTATATATATTGTCTAATGGTGTATGATTATTACTTGTGGTATAATAAATTGAACCCCCCATGAAATTAACATAAGCTGCTGCTGTATTACCAAAAATAAAGCCAGGGATTAACGCTAGGGGAATTCTATTGCATTTTAAAGAAAGATCTTCAGGAAATGGTACTTGTGTTAAATAAGTAAATGCTTCTTTTGAAATAGTTTCAGGATCAAGGTTTTTTGCAGCTCGTTTAGCTTTTATAGTTTCTTCAGTTCTTGTTTCATTAGCTTCATGTTTTAAAAGCATGGGGTGTGTATCTGGAAAAATACGTTGAATCGTATCATATACGCTTTGAGCATTAGAAGAGTTAATTGGTTCTTGTTGTAAGGTAGAAAGTTCTGTGTTTAAATATGTAATGTCATCCCCAGAACATGATATTTGTGAACCACACACATCTCCAAAGGATTCAACGTGTATTAAAGAAGAGCGTTCAGAAGGAACATATTCTTCAGTAATTAAATAAGAAGATTGTGTTGTTTCCGCAGATGGGACAGCACTAAGATGTCCTTCTAATCCAGCGATTAATGGAGCAAAAATTCCAAGTATGATTGCTTTTTTTCCGATTTTTAGCGTCATAAACAGCTTAAAATCGCACTTATTTATAAATATTACTACTAATCAGGGACAATAAACTTAATTTGGCCCTTATAAAGAGTCATGAACGCGATTAGAACCAGGTGGTAATTGTGATTGTTTAACAACAGACGTTGTCTCAAAACCATAACGAGAAAATTCTTCTAAGTAACCTCTTACAGGTGTATGTAATTCTTTAACCCTTTCTAAAACACTAGGGCGAGAAGAAATATCATATTTAAATGCTGACCTATTTTCATCAAGTTCTTTTATAATTCGAGGATCTAATTTACTAATATCTGCTGAAGGAATTGTAGCAAGATAATTAAAAGTTTGGTAAGGGTCTTGTATCACGTGAAGTGTTGCTATGAATAATGCTGCTCCTTGTTCATGACGTTTTTCAAAACCGCCATAATAATTAGAAGCAAATCTTAAAGTATCTGAATCAGAATAATCTTTCATAAGAATCGGAGCAAGAGAAGAAGGATCTTTTTCATGTAAATATGTAATCCCTGCGTTAGTAAACGCATACGCTGCAGCTTCTTCAAAGAGATCTGTTTGATTTCGAAAAAAATAAGGAAGAGATTCTGAATATTGTGCACTTAGATGTCCGAGTTCATGAAGGGAAGTTGAAATATCTGTAATCGGGTCAACAGGGTGTATAGTAATTGATTGCGTAAAAAAAACATGTTTTCCTAATTCAGGTTCTACTGAAGGAATAACAGAAAAAGTAGTAGTAGATGGAAAAGGATGTGTAGTCAATCCTAAAAAGGTGTCTAAAGAAGTCTGTAAAAAATCTTGGGATGAATCATTCACAGCTTCATCAAGCTGATAAAAAGAAAAAGGAGAATCTCGAGAAGCTAAAGAAGCATATAATAAAGCATATCCTTTTTTTGCATTAGTTTTGTTTACTGATTGACGATGTAATATATTAAGACAACTTTCTATATTGCTTAAATAATTATGAAGAACATAAATCTCTTTTGGATCGCTACCGTTCATTAGTTTAGAAGAAAAATTATTATCAACAAAAGGTGGATGATGAATAAGATAACGAGGATGTTCAAGAGTACCGTATTCATCAATTCTTTCAGGAAAGAAAAGATATGAAGGACTAAATCCTACTGTTCCTATAACAAGAATACTAAACGGAATTACTATTTTCCCAAGATCATATGCAAATTCATTAAATGAAGCCATATTTAATTCATCTTTTAAAGATGTGACTCACAAGAACCAGTGAATAATCTCGTAAGCGTTAAGTCTTTTACTTCAGTAGTTGCTTCTTTTCTAGCTATTGCATCGTCAAATGAACCAGTAACTGTATTTTTAAGGGCAGTTTCATAAGGAACTACATCAATATTTCCATTACTAGCTAAAATATTCAAAAAACAAATATCTTGTTGAGTGTAAGGAACCACACATGAAGGATGTTCGTTGTCTCTGCAATAATAACCTAAAGCTCTTTTCGTTGCTTCTGTTAATTGTGTGTATCCTGATTGAACTAAACTAGCTTCATAAGATGTTACATCTAAATTATCATTATCTGCCAAATCTTGAATAATTTTTAAACTTCGTTCATATCTTGAAAATGAAGGTTTAGCATTTGGTTTTGAAAGTTCTGTGTGAAGTAAACCGTAAGCAGTTTTAATAAAAGGAACTTCATATGTTGTTATTAGTTCAGAATTGTCTCTTATTAATAATTGTTCAAGTGATAATAAATCTGATAAGTCCGTAAGATAATTCTCACTGTTCAATACGTTGGCAAAAGTATTAGGTAATCGAATTAAAGTTAACGTATTTAATAATTCCAATTCTTTTTCTGAAACAACAGTAGGATCTACTCCATTTTCTGACGCAACTTCCCTTAATGCAATTAGATTATGGGTATAAGAATAAGGAAAACTGTGAGGAGAATCTGTAAGTTGCCCAGGAGTTATTTGAGAATTATAATAGTCGTAAAGAGTTGAAACTAACTGAGAAGCGATTTGTGTTTGATCTGAAGAAGATATGTCTCCTTTCTTAACAGATAATTCTCCATAGAGAAATTTTCTTTCTTGATCCGTAAGTATTGTATGTTCAGTATATTCAGAAAGAAAAAAATCTAAAGTTTCTAGCGCTGAAAATGGTGGTGCATCTTGGAGCTGATCTGCTGTTTGTATTGCAATTATTCTTTCGTGAGATGTCTTAGGTGTAATTTCTTTAGGTAAGTCTGAGTGAAGAAAAAAACCTAATCCTAAAACAGCTAATGACAATATTCTTTTATTCATAACTTAAAGTAACTAGAAACCATTTATAAAGGTTACTCCTAATTAGGGACATCAATTCGAGGATATACTCCTGGATTCATAAACACTCGTTCTACCTTTACAGCAATTCCACTGTCTTTTTTCTGCATGTCTTTAGAAATCATCAATGCTTTGCCAAATGCAACTAATTCTCCTTTTAATGTCATGATTGCGACAAAATCTTCAATTTGAATATCACTTTCAACTTTACTAATCCCTCTTACTTTAAGAGATGCACCGTGGCAGAGTGTGTCTACAGATGTATCTAAAATCCATATTTTTGCAAGATGTGCAACAGCATTTTCCATTGGTTGAATGTATTTTCTAATGAGCAGATCATTATTTTCTTTTTTATAATAAAAGAATGCATCTGCAACATCTTGCATTGTGCAGAGTGTTGACTCACTAAAAATTGCTGCCTTTGTTCTGCGCAATTCTTGCATGTGTGCATTTGAGCCAAGTGCTTTACCAATATCAGTGCATAATCGTCTGATGTATGTTCCTGCTTGACAGCCGACTGTGAATAACACATCTCGTCCATCTATTTCGTGGACGTTTAAATAGTATATTTTTCTGTATCGCCATTCTCGTTTGACAGCAGATTTTAATGGGGGTAATTGTTTAATTTTACCGATAAATAACGCGCAGGTTTTGCGTATTTGTTCTTCAGAGTAATCATCATGTAAATGCATGAGACAAACATATTCTTTCCCTGCTGGCAACAATGCTTGTACAACTTTGGTTGCATCGCTTAATGCAACTGGCAGTACACCAGTAACGTTAGGATCAAGAGTGCCAGAATGTCCTGCTTTGTTTAAATGAAGAATTTGTTTTACATATCCGCTGACTTGGTGTGATGTTGGTCCAGCAGGTTTGTCAATATTAACAATTCCTAAATGAATCAGTTCTTTTGTAGTTCTTTGGTCTGGTTTTTTGCCATATTTAGGAGATGTTTCTGATAGTTTTCTAACAAAAACTTCACGTTTTATTTTCTCAAACGGCAATAATGTTTCCATGAATTTAAACAAAGAACAATTTGTTTATAAAATTTTGTTGAATAAACGGTAAAGTAAGCTGTTAATCTCAAATAAATGTTATAAATCAAAAATCAATACTTGGTGATATGATAGAACGCAGTGAAAACGTAAAAATAGGAATCCTGAGTAATACTGTTTCTAAAGCAAATCGCATTCATGGAGTACATAGGACATTAGATGCTATTATTGAAGAAATGAATGCCTCTGATATGGTGAGGCATGTTTGTGTTGGAAAATCAACAACTATTTCTGGCCCTTCATTTGATCAATTAATTGAAATTTATACTCCTGCTGTTAAACAATTAGTTGAAGATGAAAATGCTGATATTCTTGCCATTGATGGGGGGGATGGGACTGCACATATTGTTTATTCAGTTTTAATGCACTTATACAAAACCAGTCCAGATAAAATTCCTGCTGTTGTTCATATGAGGGGAGGAACAATCAATTATATTGCAGATTCAACAGATGTTCCAAAAAGAACTCCTTTGAGATGGATCCCACATCAATTAACACAAATTCCGTGGATTGGAAAATACATGCCATTCAAAACAGAGCATGCTCCTGAATATGTTTTAAAAAGATTAATTAGGACTTGTAGAAATATGGCTCATTCTCAAGTAAAAGATGAACATACAAGTAAGTACAGATTATTAAAAGTTGATGATGCTCTTGAAGACAAACTGGGACCTAAAAAATATGGGTTATTATGTGCATTTGGTGCACCATATAATTTTTTGAAAAAATATTATGATCCAGAAACTGGAACAGCTGGACCATACAAAGCGTTAAAAATAATTGCAAAAGGAATTGGATGTGCAATGATAAGTAATTATAATAACCGAGCACGAACATATGTTAATAGTAT
>JBAZCJ010000042.1:0-10012 GCA_041671005.1 Candidatus Woesearchaeota archaeon
TGGTAAAGGGATTTATGCACCTTTACTTGCATATGCTTTTGTTAATATTATTTTGTTTAGTATTTACATTCCTTATATTTATTCTCTGTTTCCTGATTTTTTTAAAAATATTCATTTTTTTTCATATAAGCAATTTAAACCTATTTTTTTGTACGGGTTATTAATTTCTTTTACTAGTTTTGGGTGGATTATTATTACTCAAACAGATGTTATTATGCTTACATATTTTACAACAACATATACTGTTGGGCTTTACGCAGTTGCACTTCCCATTTCATTACTTTTATTGTTTTTTATGCGGCCAATAAACATAATATTTTCTCCATTAGTTGCACAATATGCAGCTGAAAAAAAAGAGAAGGAACTTGCAGCAACAATTATTAAAGCATACAAATATGCATTTATATTTTTATTACCTTTTGCATTATGTCTTATTGCATTTTCAGAATATATAATTCCTTTTTTATTTAGTCAAGAATATATAGGGGCATCTCCTGCTTTACAAATTCTTGCAGTAGGCACATTTTTTTATTCTTTTTCATTGTTTAACAGTATTATATTTAACGGAATAGGAAAAGCACGTTTAATGGCTTGGGTTGTTGTAGGGTGTTCTATATTGAATATTATTTTAAATTTTTTGTTGATACCTTATTATTCTCTTATTGGCGCAGCATTTGCAACATCTTGTTCTTATTTTTTAATATTTGTTTTTTCCCTTTTTATTCTTAAAAAAAATATATCTTTGTCTCTTCCACTTTTTTCTTGGGTTGGTTCTCTTCTTTCAGGTTTTTTTAGTATTGGTTTTATTATTTTATTAAAACATTTTATTCCGTTTAACAATATTATTGAACTATTTATTTGTTCATTTGTTTTATTTTTGATATATATTCTATTATTATTTTTGTTTCGTATCCTTTCTTTTAAAGAAGTTATTTCTTTTAATTACAAATCTTTATTTGAATAACTTTATAAGATAAATATGATTTCTTCATTCATACTTTTAGGATTATATTTAATGAGAAGAATTATGAAAATTATTATTATTGGTGCAAGTGGATTTTTAGGACATGAGTTATTAAAAGATTTTTCTCGATTTTATGATACTATGGGGACTTATTGTCATCATTCTGTTCCTCAGCTTCATTATCTTGATATTACTGATTCTGAAAAAGTTATTTCATTGCTTTCTTCATTTAATCCAGATATTGTTATTTATCCTGCTGCACAACCATGGGTTGATTTTTGTGAGCAACATCCTGAAGAATCATATACTATTAATGTTGTAGGAGCTTTTCACGTTATTGATTGGTGTGTTCAACATAATAAAAAATATGTGTTCGTTTCATCAGATTATGTTTTTGACGGGACATCAGGACCTTATAGCGAAGAGGATTTTGTTCATCCACTAAACGTTTATGGAAAACATAAACTTGCTGTTGAACAATATATTTTTCAAACTCAGGTACAGGGACTTATTGTTCGTACAACAACTGTTTATGGGTGGGAATCTGCAGGTAAAAACTTTGTTGTAAAGTTTATTAAAACTCTTCAAGAAGGAAAAGAATTTATTCTTCCTTCTGATCAATATGCAACTCCGACGTATGTTGAAGATCTTTCTCGAGCTATTGTATCTCTTGTACAAAAAAATGTAACTGGGATTTATCATGCATCAGGTCCTCAATACATGTCTCGAATAGAATTTGCACAATGCATTGCAAAAATTTTTTCATTATCTCCTTTATTAATTAAAGGAGTTTCTACATCAGATTTGAAACAGGTAGCATTAAGGCCTTTATACGCAGGATTAAAGACAGATAAAATCCAAAGATTAGGAATTTCTTTTTTACCTCCTGTTCAAGCACTTACTCTTATGAAAATAAGGATACATAACCTTTAAAAACATCTTATTGTTTCTTTTATTTTATTATAGAACATAAAAAATGAAAAAGACAATTAAACATAAAATTTCTTCTCAGGATGTTACAATAATTATTCCGACTCATAGTGCTTCTGTAACAGATGTTGTTTCTGCTGTACAAATACAGGAATATGTTGGACAGGTTACAATTTTTGTTATTGATGATGGACCTCGTGACCGTTCTGCAGAAATGCTTTCAGGTATTACTTACATAAAAAATGAAAAGAATATTGGACTTGCAAATACTCTCAACAAAGGAATTCGTCTTGCAAAGACCCCTTATATTATTACTCTTCATCAAGATTGTATTCCTATTTCTTCTCAATGGTTAACAGAACTTATGATTCCTTTTAAAGATATTTCTGTTGTTCTTTCTTCATCAGAACAGATTCTTCCTGTAGATGTATGGAACAAATTTTCTTTTTGGCATCGAGTTTTTACTGTTCCTGAATTAAAACTTCAAACAACAATTAGTGAACATGCAACTGCGTATAAACGAGACGTTGTTTTAACTTGTGGATTATTTGATAGTCAAACACATCGAACTGCTGGGGAAGATACAGATTTATTTATAAAAATGAGGCATTATGGATTATTAGTGGAAAGTCATGCACGAGTAAAACATGTTCATGCACCACATAATGATTCACTATGGAATTTTATAAAAAAAGTTTACCTTCGAGATAATGAGGCAATGGGAGTTTTACACAGAAAATATTTTTTTAAAATGGGATTTCAGTTTTATTATGATTTTCTTCGTACAATCCTTTTTATTTTTTTAATTACTTTTTTGTTCTTCAACCATTATATGAGTTTGTTAATTTTAGGCATTATTGTTATCTTTGCGAATTATAGATTATTTAAGGTTTTAAAGCATATTCAAGATATTCATCTTATTTTTCTTCCATTTATTTACATTGCTATTTGGTTTATGGGTTTTTTTGCAATGTGGAAAGGGTTTATTTCTGCTCAGCAGAATTGGTTCAATAATTAATCTTTTTAAATTTTAAATAAATAATTTGAAATTAGTTACCATCCTTCAGGAAGATTTCTTTTAATTTCTATATTTGTAAATTCTTTTGTTTTTCTGGTTCCTACTGATTTGCCCCATTTTATAGTTTCAGCTATTCCTTCTTCAAAAGAAACAGATGATGTGTATTTAAGAATTTTTTTGATTTTTGTATGATCTGCTAATGCATGTTTTACTTCTTTTCTTTCTCGTAAATGTAATATTTTAGGATTTGCATTTAGATTTTTTGCAATTATGTTAGCAAGCATATTCACTGAAATGGAATCATCAGATCCTATATTGAACACATTATTGTATGCTTCAGGAACATGTATAGAGTTAACCATGATTTGAGCAACATCTTTGACGTAACTAAAATTTCTTGTTTGTTCTCCATCTCCGAAAATCGTAATTGGTTTATTTTGAAGTATCTGATTAGTAAATATGGTTACAACATTTCTGTACTTATCTTCCATATTTTGTCTTGGACCATACACATTGTGTGGTCTAAATATAATAAAGTTGAGTCCAAAGACCTTTTGTGCTGCTTTTAAGTCATATTCAACTGTTAATTTTGAGATTCCATAGGGATCACATGGGTTTGGAGAATCTTCTTCTTTCATAGGGGTTGGTATCTCTCCATATGCTGCAATTGATGATGTGAATACAAAGCATTTGATATTATGTTTTATGGCATTATTAATCATATTAATGCTTCCAATCAGATTATTTTCATAATTATACTTTCGTATAAAATGACTTAAATTTTCAGCAGCATATGCCCCTAAATGAAAGACATATTCAATAGGGTATGTGTTGAATATTTTTTCAATAAATTCTGTATTTGTTACAGAACCTTCTATAAATATCGCGTTTTTATTGATATTCTCTTTAAATCCTCCAGACAGATCATCTATAACGATGACATTGTGGCCTTTATCAATCAGAAAATCAGTTACATAACTCCCAATAAACCCTGCTCCACCTGTTACTAATGCATAACTCATATTCTTACGAACTCAAATTCTCTTTATAAGTATTATCTTTTTTTTGTATGCGTAAATCAATAGATTGTATGGTTTTTCTTGGTATTGTTCGAATGGTGGTTCTTGAAGGCAATTAAATAACATATAGAACCCATTTTCTTCAAGAATTTGTGTTATTTTAGCTACGCTATTTTTTTTGTTTTTTACACTAAAATGATATTCGATAAATATTCTTTCTATATCTTGGAGTTTCTTATGCTTTGATAAATCTTCAATAACGCATGTTTCTGCACCTTCTATGTCCAGCTTTAAGAAATCAACAGGTTCCTTAATATATTGAGAAAGTTGTACTGTTCTTACAGTTGTTTCCATAGCATCAGCATTATGATTCTTTAAATCATTAATAGTGCTCATTGCTAAAATTCCTTTTTTTGTTTTATCTACATAAAAAGGGATGACTCCTTTATTATCTGTGACCGCAGCTTCATGACAGGTTATTCCTTCAAACTTATTTTCAGATATATTTTGCTTTAAAAGTTCTGCAGTATCATGGTTAGGTTCAAAACAGATTATTTTTGATGTAGGAAATAATTTTTTGAAAAAAAGTACGCTCATACCAATATTACTGCCACAATCTATAATTACAGGATTTTTTGTTGTTGTAGTAAACATATATTCTTGACGAATAAACATTTCATAAAATAACCATGAAAATACTTCATAGTCAAAGAAATGCATTGTTCTTCCAAATATTTTTTCTTTATTCTTTTTTATTCCTAATATTTTTACTGCAAAAAGCCATGTGGCGCTTAATTTAAAATAATAAAATAAAATAGATGTTTTTTCTGATACTGTTTTTTGTTTTTTTAAGATAGAAATACTATTTATAATTACGTTGTATAAAGAGATTATTGGGTTCATATATCCATAGAAAATAGTGTCTTTTAATAAAGATTGTGTGTGCATAATTCTTTATTTATTATATTGGTTATTGTTAAACTTTTTAATATTAACAGCTAAAAACATAACCAATATCTATTCCATTATCTGAAACAACATATTTTTCTTCACATGTTTGAGTTATAAATTGCCACAATTCTCCATCTTTATTGATAAATGGTATATCAACAAGAAGAATTGTTCCACCTTTTTCGTTAATAAGAGTTTTTATTTCTTGTATCTTTTCAGGACTGTTTTGGATTGTATCAAGAGCATATACTTCAGAATATGTAGGGAGATAATAATTCATACTTGGGTCTTTAAAGAGATATATTGGGCCAACAAGATTATTTTCATTTGTGTATATAATTATTTTTTGTGTTGCGTCTGCATAATCAGGGCTAGTCCAGTGAAATAAAAATTCTTCTGCTAAAAAAATATTGTATCCAAACCCTGCGCCAAATAAAAGTATAATAATTATCCAATTAGGATTTTTTAATAGAATATATGTTATTGCGAATAGGGTACATAAAAGGTATGCAATAATAAAAATATTAATATTTATTACTATTCCAGGGTTTCCAGTTTCTGATATGATTCCTACATCAAAATTGAGTTGTCCTGTTTTGATATTGTTTAATATAGCATTTTTATCATCAAAGGAAATAATATTTCTGTCTTTATTGAAGTATAAGAAAAATGTAAAAAATAGTATAGTTAATAGGGCACATGCTATAATTTGTTTTTGATTTAATTTTAGTTTTGCAAAGAAATTTCCGGTATACATCGCAATAAACGGTGAAATAATTAGTAAATATCGCGGTTTATCAAATGATGGACTGATATAAAAAATAAAAAACAAACCATAGACGCAAAGATATATGAATGTATATTCTTGAATTGTACCCTTAATATGTTCTTTTAAAGATGTTTCTTTAGTTTTCCATGTTTTAAGGATAAACGCAAATACCCATAATGGAGTTAACCAAAATAAAATTTTAAAAAATGAAAATATATATTGAAAAAGGTCAGGAGTAATATATCCTTTTTTTTCAATTCCAGTGGAAATCATTATGCCAAGAAGTGCTTGAATTGCATGAAAATTATTAAAGAAATAATCAATGATTAAAAATATTATAAAAATGCTGCTAAAGCCTGTTATCATCCAGACACTATTAATCATTATTGTTTTTATTTTAAACTTATTTAACAAATAATATCCAATACATATTGGAAATAATAAGATGCTAGCTTCTTTAATCATGCATGCAATCCCAATAAAAATTCCAGTTAGTACATGAAAATACCATTTTTCAGATTGGGTGTATGATAAAAAGAAAAACGAAGCAAGAAGAGTGAAAAATGCTAAAAATGCTTCTCCTCCGAAGTTTGTTTTTGAACCATAAATATGCCATGCTGAAAAGCTCAAAAAAAATACACTCCATAGTGCTGTTTCTTCATCGTAATATTTCTTTGCAAAGAAATATAATAAAATAATTGTTGCACAGGCAAAAAAGAATGTTGGAAATCTAAAAGACCATTCATCAAATCCTACTGCTGAAGTAAATTCAATTAATATAAGATTTCCTAATGGGGGGTGAGGGATAATAGTCCCTCCAAAATATTCTTTATCGCTAATAATTTTAGCAACAGCACTATCATCTCCATAAAACGGGTCATTTAACGTTGTTGCTCGTAGAAGGATTCCTATAACCAATATTGCTATTAAAATATACTTTTTTTGCATATTCCTTGTATTCTGTTTTGCTTTAAAATACTTATGAAATAATTGTTAAATCAGCATTAACTTTTTAAAAACATCGTTCTTAGTAAGGATTATGCGATTACTTAGTCCCAGCATGTACGGAAGATACTGCCTTCTTCGTCATACTGTTCGAAATTATACGAGACTTGCTGTTCTTGGTTGTGGTGAAGGCGATAATGTTTTTGATGTTCAAGATACATCTCAAAATATTCATTGTTTCGATATTAATCTTCATGATGTTCGTGTTGCAAAGATTTCTTTAAATTCGTCAGTATGTGTTTCTCAACAAGATATAGAACATCTTGCATATACTTCTTCTTCTTTTGATGGAATTATTTGTTTAGAAACTTTGGAGCATGTTCCAGACATCCATAAAGCAATTGCTGAAATTGCTCGCATTACAACCAAAAATGCTCATGTTATTCTTTCTGTCCCTAATTATCATTTTTCTTTTTTTAATGATCCTATTAATTATATTCTTCAAAATCTATTTCAAACACATTTACCTCTTGGGGTTTATGGTTTTGGGCATAAAAAATTATATACTGAAGAGGAAATGAAATCTCTTTTGGCATCAAATTTTACTGTTAAACGGGTTTTTGTTATTAACAAAGCTTGCGTTGGTATTATTGAAAATTATATTCCTTTTTTTATTCAATTAATTTGGAAAGAAAATAAATCTAATACTTATAATAAATCTTTTCAGGTAATTGCTACACAAAAAAAGTATACCATTCCTTTAATTTTTGCTTTTTTTTATTCTTTTCTTTATTCAGTTGATGTTTTTATTTGTGCATGGTCTCATCATGGTCAGACTCTTTTTTTTGAATGTCAACGGCGGTAAATTATATAAACTAATACAAGATTCTTTAATTTATGAAGCAGAACCTTTCAGTTATTATTCCGGTGTTTAAAGAAGCGGCACGGATTCGTCGTTGTATTGAAGAATCTCTTTCTTTTTTTCGTCATAATCCTCTTATTCATGAGTTTGAATTGCTTTTTGTTGTTGATGATTCGGGAGATGGCAGTCTTGACATTATTAAAGAATATATCCATAATAAAGAAATACATTTTTTTTTAAATGATAATAGACTTCAAAAAGGTGGTTCAGTTAAGAAGGGTATGCTTGCGGCACGATATAATATTTTATTGTATTATGATGCAGATTTAAGTACTCCATTGACAGAAGTTAATGAATGTATTGAATTAATTCAACGTTATGATATTGTTATTGGTTCTCGTGGAGTAGAAGGAGCTCAAGTTAAAAAAAATATGTTTAAAACATTTTTAAGTAATGGATTTTCATTACTTAAATTGCTTATTTTAGGATTACGATTTAGAGATACACAATGTGGGTTTAAAATGTTTAGGCGTTCTACGCTTCCTATTTTTGAAAAACAACGAATTGTTAGTAGTTGTTTTGATGTTGAACTTCTTTATATTGCTCAAAAAAATGGTTTTTCTATTGTTGAAAAACCTGTAATCTGGGTTGATTCATCTTATAGTAATTTTTTTATGCATATTGTTATTATTTCTTTTCTTAAAGAGCTTATAGAAATACGATGGAATGCATTTAAAGGTTACTATTTTATGAACTAAATCCTATAACCATGCGAAGTCCTTTAAGATTTCGTTGAATATCTGTCCAGCTTCGTATTTTTGATATTCGACGAAGGATATATTTTGGTCGGACATAAAATTTTCTGAATGCTTCTCTATGAATTGCAAGTAGTTCTTTTTTATTTTTATATCCAAATGGAATAAAAACAGCTGACCATCCATGGTATTCTTTAAATGATTTATCAAGAGTTCCATATTTTTCATATGTATTCCAAAGTTCTGTACCAGGGTATGGTGTCGTGATAGAAAATTGTGCATAGTCTGGATCAAGTTCTATTGCAAATGCAATTGTTTTTCTCGCTTTTTCAGGTGTTTCTCCTGGTAATCCAACCATAAATGAACCACGAATTTCCATATCATGTTTTTTTACCATTGCAACGCCTTTTCTGATCAGGTCAAGGTTTGTTCTTTTTTTAATAATTTGTAATAATTCTTCATCTCCCGCTTCAATGCCAAAGAATATATTCCAGCATCCTGCTTCTTTCATTGCTTGTATAATTTCTTCATTAATTAGGTCAAGGCGTGTTTCACAACTCCACACAATATTGATGTTTTCTTCTTTTAATTTTTTGCAAAAATTAAGAACCCATTTTTTATTCATTGTAAATATATCATCCCAAAATGCGATTTCTTTTACATTATATGTTTTTATAAGACTTTTTATTTCTCCGATTACATTTTCAACACTTCGTTGTCTGAACAGGCCATTTGCAGAGCCGCAGTAGGTGCAGGTATATGCGCAACTTCTTGTTGTCATCATTTGAAAAATATAAGGGGAAATTTTATAGTTATTCGGTAAAGAAGTATATTTTTTCATATCAAGTAAATGACGTGCTGGATAAGGGATACTATCTAATTCTTTTACTTTTCCACAATCGACAATTTTTATTTTTTTGTATTTTTCAATATCTTTAACAATTTCTCCAATTTTCCCATCTGCTTCTCCTTTCATAACAATGTCAATAGTTTTTTCTTTTGCGAGGTCTTCAGGCATAATAGTTGCATGAGGACCGCCAACAATAATTGTTATTAATGGAAATTCTTTTTTTATTGTTTCAGAAATGCCTTTTGTGACATCAGCAAGAGAAGTGATTGCTGCAATGCCAACAACTTCTGGTTGAAATGAACGTACTTCATCAATAATATGATTAATTCTATAATCATTGACAGGACAATCCATAATACGAACTTCATGATTATCTTTTTCAAGAACAGCAGCCATGGAACATAATCCTAAGGGGGGTAAAAATCCACCAACATTCCCTATTTTATGACTATATCTTTGTTCTAAATTTTGTGGAGGAAATATAAGGAGGATTTTCATATATTAATGAAAAATAGACGGCTTTATATTGTTTGTGTTGATTTTTAAATTAATAAACTATATAAACAATTTCCTATTCTCGACAATAATGGAAGATCAATTTCTTGGAAAAGCAAAGGATCGTCAAGTTAAATTAATGCTTATTAATACTCCATTTAGGGATATGTATGGTCCAATTAAAGTTGCAGCAGGAAGATATTTTCCTCTTTCCTTAGGTTATATTGCATCATACTGTCTTTCTAAAGGTCATGATGTTCAGCTTATTGATCCAGAACCGCAAAAGATGGGATACGATGATATTAAAAAAAAAGTGCAGGAGTATCAGCCAGATATTATTGGTTTGACTTGTGCAACACCTAATTTTGGTAATGCAGTTAAAATTGCTGCAATGGCAAAAGAAGTTTGTGGTGCAATGATTGTTGTTGGAGGAGTTCATGTAACAACATATCCT
>JBAZCJ010000043.1:0-9865 GCA_041671005.1 Candidatus Woesearchaeota archaeon
GGTTTGGGTCTTGGACTCGTTGGAGGATATTTTATTCCACACCCTGGAGACAATCCATCACCTTATGATAGCACAGGTACATATGATCCTGGAACTGATGGCGACCTAATTGAATAATTTTATTTGTTGAAAATACCCCGTTGCTTGCAACGAATGAGTTATTTAAAATAAATTTTCGAAGGGTATTTTCAATATTAAAAATCACAATCGCAAATAATACTCCGCCCTTTGGGGCGATTGAGATTTTTATTTTTTTAATTACATTTTTCTTATGATTTATTTTTTATTTAATTGATTAAACTGTTCTTACCACGTAGTGATTACTCACCGAAACATTTATAAGTTGATAGTCATTACCAAGGAGTAATAAAGTGTCATTCAGTGATGACAATAAGGTGGGACCACAATGAAAAAACTTGCAATATACTTAACGTTATTTTTCGTTTGCTTAAGCACAGTCTTTGCAGCAAACACATTGACATTGAATTTCTACGACGACAGTGGACATGATATTGACAATGTTGAAGTTTCTGTTTTTGAATGTACTGACAGCTCTTGCGACGAATTAACAGGTACAAGTACAAGCGATAGAATTGATAATGTAGACACTGGTTCCACAAACACTGCAGCATTATCAATTCCAAGTACAAGTTCAAGAACACAATATATTGCATACGCATTTGCTGAAGAATCAGACAGTTATTTACCACATTATTTCACATTCGCATTTACAGGAGATCATGCAAGCGGTTCTGAAGATATCACTTTAAATAAAAAAGATACTTGCAGAAGCACAATACAATCATTCAGCGTTACAAACAGTGCTGAACCAGGCATGCCTATTGTAGTCGATGTTGCAGCTGCATTAGAAGCTGATACATATAGTGCATTTCAATATACTGACGATGTTTACACATATCAACCATCAACATACGATGACTGGTTCAGTGCTGAAACATTAATCACATTAACTATTACAAAAGACGTTTCAGGAATAGACATTACTGTTAACACTCAATCTGATACCTTAGAAATTATGGCTGAAGATAGCGAAAATGTACAATTTACATGGACGCCAACAACTGAAGGAACATACACTGCAACAGTTGAAACATATGTTACAGACGACCAGTGCGAATCATCTGATATACAATCAGAATCTGAAGTATTCGAAATTGTTTCAGAAGAAGACACAGGATATTGTTACACAAATATCAATAATTTACGAATCCAAGAAATTGAAGATGGAGAAGTTTCAACATTACAAACAGGAGAAACATATACTGTTGTCTTTGATAAAGTTTCCAATGCAGTTTCAGATTTAACATTCACACCATTAGCAACTGCAATAGATGTTGCAGTATATGATGAGGAAGCAAATCTTGATTATTCATTCAGCGATACAATGGATGCAAATGCAGGAGCATTTGTTTCACAAGAATATTCATTTTCATGGACACCTGAAAGCGAAGGAGACAACAGCATTGTTGTCGACGGTATTGCTACAGGATGCTCTTACAGCACAAACAACGCAAATACAGAAACATTAGTTATTTACGTTGAAGGAGAAGATGCTGATACTAACAACGCACCAACTGCAGTGTGTAATATCCCTACAACTTTAACAGTTGGAGAAGAAGGAACATTTGATGGAAGCGCAAGCTCTGACTCAGACGGATTTATTACAACATATAGTTGGACATTCGGCGATGGAAGTATATCAGCAGATACAACATCTCTTTATTCATATTCCACAATCGGCACATACACTGCACAATTAATTGTGACAGATGATGACGGTGCAACAGATTCTTGTTCAGGAACAGTTACTGTTACTGAAGTACCTAATGTTGCTCCTACTATTGATTGTAGCATGTTGCCTACTACAGGAACAGTCAATGAAGAATTATCATTAACTGTTTATGCTGAAGATAGCGACGGTACAATCAGTGTATTTGACTGGTTATTTGGCGATGGAAATTCATTAACTACAACTACGGATACTACAACATACACATACACAAGTACAGGAACATACACGATTAACATTGAAGTTACAGACGATGATGGAGATTCTGCATCTTGTTCAGCAGATATTACTATTAACGAAGAACCTAACGTTGCACCTACTATTGATTGTAGCATGCTACCAACAGCAGGAACTGTTGATGAAGAATTACCATTAGTTGTTATTGCAACAGATAGTGATGGTACAATTACAGGATTTGAATGGTTATTTGGGGACGGAAGTTCATTAACTACAACTACAGATACTACAACATACACATACACAAGCGTAGGAACATACACTATTAATGTTGAAGTTACAGACGATGACGGAGATTCTGCATCTTGCTCAACAGAGATTACTATTAACGAAGAACCTAACGTTGCACCTACTATTGACTGTAGCATGTTGCCAACATCTGGAACAGTTGATGAAATATTAGCACTCGCAGTTATCGCAAGCGACAGCGATGGGACAATTACAGGATTTGATTGGTTATTTGGGGACGGAAGTTCACAAACAACCACTGTTGATACAACAACTTATGCATACACAAGCGCAGGAACATATATTATTAATGTTGAAGTTACAGACGATGATGGAGATTCTGCATCTTGTTCAGCAGATATAGAAATCACTGAATCAGGACCAACTAATGAAGCTCCAGTCGCATTATGTATTATTCCCTTATCTCTTTTAGTAGGAGAAGAAGGACCATTTGATGGCAGCGCAAGCTATGATACTGACGGGACTATTGTCAGTTATGCATGGAACTTTGGCGACGGAAATACAGATTCAACAAGCACAACAACACATAGTTACAGTGCTGAAGGAAGTTATACAACTTCATTAACAGTCACAGATGATGATGGCGCAACTAATTCCTGTTCAGGAACTATTACAGTTTCAGAAGGAACACCAGAAGAAGAAATAGCTGTTGAAATTATTGCTAATCCAACATCAGGTCAAGAACCTTTAACAGTAGAATTCAGTGAAATAATCACAAATGGAATTGAACCATTTACTTATATCTGGAACTTTGACGACGGAAGCACATCAACTGATGCAGAACCAACACATGTATTCAATATAGGGACATACATTGTTACTTTAACAATTACAGACGCAACTGGAGAAACTGCACAAGATACTGAAACAATTACAGTTTCAACAGACCTCCCAGCTATTGCAGTTGCAAGTGCAACTCCAACATCAGGAGAACCAACATTATGGGTACAATTCAGTTCAGAAGGAAGTTCAGGAGATGAACCACTTTTATATTCTTGGACCTTTGGCGACGGTGAATCAAGCACACGCGCAAACCCTGGACATTATTATGATGAAGAAGGAACATACACTGCAGTATTAACAGTTACAGATGCAGATGGCGATTCAGATAGTGACAGTGTTACAATCACTGTTGGCGATGAATTAGAAAATGTTGCATCTAGACATTATTATGTTGATGGCATTGCTATGAGCAACGATGGGAGAGTAAAAGCAGGAGATACTGTTGAACTTTACATTGGTGCAGAAAACATTGCAGATATAGACAAAGACACAGTTGCATTTAATGCAATTATTCAAGAATTAGGAATTTATGAAACCACTGTTGAATTTGACATGGATGTCGGAGAAAAAGAAGTTGCAGTACTGTCACTTGACATTCCAGCTGATACAGAACCAGGTACATATTATGTCAGAATCACAATCAGCGATGACTATGTCAAACGAGTTATTTACCGTGACATAATTGTCACAGATTAAATCCATGAAATTATACTTAGCAATGGTGAAGAGTAGTAACCACTGCGGTGTACTCATATCAGCGAAACATTTAAATATGAGTATGTAATACATGGTCTATATGAGTGCTTATGCTCTGTTACACTCTAAAAAAAACAGGGAGAAATTGGGGGTAAAAAAATGAAAGGAAAAGCATTAGGAGTTGCATTTATGCTTGTTGTTTTTGCAATTTTTGCAATGGCAGGCGTTAGCGCACAAATAGTGACTATTGATGAGGTTGAATTTGATGAAGATTCATTAAGTTCAAGCAGCACTTCAATAGCTAACTACGATAGAAATCAGAACATTGAAGTAAAAGTCCATTATACTGGTTTAACATCAGTAACAGATGGCGCAGAAATTGAAGTTGAATTGACAGGCTATGACGGCGACGATGTTAGAGATAACACTTATGTCGACGAAATTGCAGTCGGTGAAACATATGTTGAACGATTATCATTAAGTCTTCCATGGGACATGGATCAAGAATATTACACATTACGTGTTTATATTTGCCCACGTTCAGGAGATTGTGTTGAACAATCATATGAACTTCATGTTGAAGCACAAGAAACAGGATTTAAAATCAAAGATGTTGAATTCTCACCAGGCTTAACAGTAGAAGCAGGTAGAGCACTTTTGACAACTGTTCGCGTTGAAAACATTGGCGACGAAACAGATAACGAAGGCGTTAAAGTCAAAGTCAGCATTCCAGAACTTGGATTGAGCGCATCAGATTATCTTGATGAAGTTGACTCAGATGACTCAATGTCAAGTGAAGAATTATACATCAGAATTCCTTCTGAAGCATCAGCAGGCTCATACCCAGTTGAAGTTACAGTAACTTATGATGACGGCGATGAAACTGTCACTGAAGACTATACTTTAACAGTTACAGCAGCTGAAGGAACAGAAGCAACAACAGCAACACCAGTTGAATCAAAAACAGTTATCACAGTCGGCCCTGAAAGCCAAGACATGACAGCTGGACAAGGTGGAGCAGTATACCCAATCACATTAACAAACGCAGCAGGAGAAGCTAAAACATATGTTATTAGCGTTTCAGGCTACGACAGTTGGGGAAGTGTCAGACTTGACCCAAGCAACGTTATTGTTCTTGGACAAGGAGAAACACAAACTGTTTATTTATTTGCATCAGCAAATGAAGCAGCAAGTGGAAGCTACACTTTTGCAGTCACAGTAAGTGCAGGTTCAGAAACTCTGCAACAGATGCTTTTAACAGCAAATGTTGAACCAGCAGTTCTTGAAGAAACAAGCACAAGCTATGACAGCGTGAAAAAAGGTCTTGAAGTAGGATTAATCGTATTGGTTATCTTATTGGTCATCCTCGGCTTGATCATTGTTGTGAACAAGCTTAGAAATAGTGATGACGAAGACGACGAAAAAAGTAAAACTTACTACTAGGTAAGTTCGCTTTTCCTTTCGTTACTCCTTTTTTCTTTTATTTTTTCTTTTTTTTGTATTGATTTCTTACTTTTTTTAATGAAACTTTTGATAGACTTAGTTCAGAATTTCAGACGCATTTCTCCCTTTAATTAAACCTATTTTAACCTTAAAAACATGTTTTTGTAAGATTGAAGTTCAATGAAATTCACCACAATATCAACAAAAAACATGACCATAAAAAACTAATTTTACCCTCATTACCGTAGCCTTTTTATATGATGAACATATCCTTACTCTCGTCGGAGGGTGACAGGGATGACAGTAAAAGGGATACAGAAAATACGAGTATACGGAATATTTTTACTATTAATTCTGCTCAGTGGAGCAATGTCAACATCTGCAGAAGATGTTATTGTTCATACAACTGGTGCTGCAGTTTCACAATTTTATAGTTACTCTTCGTCATACACAAACGCTTGTGCTGGCATACTTACAACTGATTCTCTTATTGTAAAAAATCAAGGTACTGTATCAGACACATATTATATTACTATCCAAGGAGAGGTTGCTCAATGGATTAGTGTCAGCACCCCGATTCTTACACTTAAACCAGGAGAACAACAAGAAGTTACATTATACATTTCTACACCATATAAAACCGCAGAAACCTATGAATACACAGTAGAAATTGCATCTACATATGATTCCACAAAAAAAATTGAAAAAACATTGAGTGTTGCAGAATGTCCTAACATTAATGTTAAAGGATATCCCTCATCCCAACAATCATGCCCTTGTAGCACTGCAGTTTATATTTTCCAAGTCTCAAATACAGGAGCAGATGCTGAAACATACACACTTTATTTAGATGGAATACAACAGGATTATTATGATCTTTCTGAATATTCAATAACATTACAGCCTCATGAAACTACAGAAATTTATGCATATGTACGAATGGCATGTTATATTTATGGAGATTTTGACTTCACACTTATAGCTGAAACAATCAACAGCAAGTACACAGCTGAGCTTCCGCTTGTTTTAGATGTACAGCAAGCATGTTATGATTATAATATTAATTTAGGTGAAGCATTAGTATTTTCTGAAAATGAACCTCTTGCTCTTGATTTTACCCCAACAGCAGATAGAAATTATATTCTCTGCCAAGAAACACCTGCTGTAATTCCAGTACAAATCCAAAACCCAGGGGAAATCATGAACGAGTATACAATTAAAATAGAAGATGCTGAACAATGGATTAGCCCAGCTGAACCATATATACGACTCACAGAGAATCAGGAAAAAATTACAAACCTTGTTGTCAATACAGCTGCTGCTGATATTGATACATACTCATTTGCATTAAAAGTTGACACTCTTCGAGGAGATTTACAAACAGTCATTCCATTTACTATTGAGGTCCAAGACTGTACACCAGATGGACTTCCCGCTTGGTTAAAATACACTTTATGGAGTTTATTAGGAATTGTTATTCTTGCAATACTTGTTGCAGCATACTTTTTATTAAAAAAATCCGACAGTACTTCAACAACGAATAAAACAACACAGGCATTCAAAAAGTACAAAAAATGGTTATTTTGGATATTACCGCTGTTATTATTATTCATTCTCTTCGGTATATTTGCATATCCTCACATAAAAGAGTATAGTACGTCTTCAATACCATTAGGAGAATTGTGGAATTCTGTTGAAACAGTTTTGTACAACTGGGCAACTGTATTAATCATCATTGTATTATTATTGATACTAGCATTTTTACTTTGGTATTTTAAATTTAGAAAAAAAAATGGTAAAAATCATAAGAAAATAAATGGTAAAGAACGCTGGAAATCATTATATGAAAAAATAAAACCTTACCTTAAATGGGTTTGGATTATTTTGTTGTTACTTATCCTTCTTACAGGATTAGGATTTGGTGGATATTATTTATACACGAACTACCAAGAAGATTCCCAAAAATTTTTAGAAGAAACACAAATTGAAAATATAACAACCATCCCTGAAGAAGAAACCATTACAACTAATCAAACAATTATTGAAGTTCGATATGATAATGAAACTATTACTGCACTTGAAGAACAACTTGCAGAAATTCAAAAAAATATAACTGACAAAGATCAGCAGATTACTTCATTGCAAATTGAAATCCTCAAATTAGCAGAGCAAGCAGCAGCAGCTGAAAATGCAACTACTCTTGATATGTATACTCAACAAATTCAAGAACTCCAAGACAGAATACAAGCACTTGAAGATCAACTTGCAGCACTTCAACAACAAGAAGCAGACTATCTTACAGCACTTAATGCAATGGATGCAAAAATAACTGCAGTTGACAATCATGTGACTGACCTCGAAGAAAGAATTAATGATCTTGAAGAGCAGATTACTGCACTCCAAACAATGATTGCACAACTTTCTGTTCAAAAAGTTAATGAAACAATTATTAATGAAACACAAGAAGAATTAGCAAATCTTACTGAACAAAAAAATGACCTTGAAGAAGCACAAGATCCATATAATGTAGAAGTACCAATCATTACAGACGAATCTTATGAAACAACACTTATTTTTGATGTGAGCCTCAGCGGACAAATTGTTGAAAATGGTGTAACGCGCTTCCAACGAGGGGTTGAAGCTGCAACAAAATATATCCAAGAAAAAGGGATATATAATATTATGATAGTCGGTAAAAATCCAATAATAATCAGTAGAGACACAAATCAAAGAGATGCAATGCGTATTATCCATTATTTAAGACCTATTGACACCCAATCCAATCTTGGCAATGCATTATATGCTGCTGCACAAGATTTCCATGGGATTAAAGAAGGACGAATTGTTTTGATTAGTGATATGAAAACCACAGATAATACTGATCTGTTAGCTATACATGATGAACTTGAAAATTTAGGGATGGATGTTATCTTTATTGATATTTCATTTAAAGAAACTGCCATAATTTTGGAAGGACCAGTTCAAGAAACAGAAGAATTAGAAGGACAAGAATCACCTTATTTTGACATCCAAAGCCAAACTGCTGAAACATTCCAAATAGATATTCCTATGAACAGTGAATATTCTCTTGATTTAAACACATACTTCTCAGATGAAGACAATGATGTTTTACAGTATAGTGCAAAAACTGGAGAACACCTCCTTGCAGTAATCAGAGAAAATTTAGCACTTTTAACACCTGAAAGAGACTGGACAGGAAAAACAACTGTTGTTTTTGGTGCTGATGACGGTAAAGAAGGATATGTTGAAAGCCCTGCACTTGTGGTTAATGTGTTTACACCAGAACTACTTATTGAATCAGAAGAAATAAAATCTGAAGAATTGATTATAGAAGAAACTGTTCCTGAAGAATCACAAGAACAAAATGATTCCTTTCAATCATATATTCCAACGATAATCATAGGATCAATTATTTTACTGATAGTAGTTTCATTGATTATCGGTGCATTCATAAAACGATATCAAACTAAGTAAAAAAATAATGAACATTACCTTTTTATAGAAGTAGTTTTTTCTATATAGTTGATGGGGACATAGTTTAACCTGGCTAGAACTGCCGCCTCCAGAGCGGCTAATCGGGGTTCAAAAGATGCAACACATCATGAAAGTCCTCGTGTCCCCATTTTTCTTATAAAAGTTAGTGAATTTGAAAAATAAACTTCCTCATTCTCAAAAAATATATATAGTGCTTTTTTCAAAAAGAGTATTATGAGAACATTTACATTAATTATTATTGTCTTTGTCATGGTGCTTTTATTTTTTGAAGTAACTGACTGGACCCCTAGTGTTCCGACGACAAAAGAAATGACTACTGAAAAAACAGTCATAGTAGAAACAGTTAATGAACAAGGAGAGGTTGTGAATACTTCTGTTAGCAAACAAACAACTAACCAAACAGAAGATAATCCTTAATTTGAATTTTTGTCTTTTGAATACTTCCTTGTGCAAGTTCGAGAACATACTGTGCTTTTTGTTTTGGAAAATAAAACGTAAACGGCATAAAATTTTCTTTTATTTCCACTACTCTTTTTTTATTGTTAAGATAAACGACATCGATGGGGAAAAATACAAACCACATATGTAAAGGTACTTTTTCTTCTTTTTTCTGCACAAAGATCAGATCTTTTTGGTTAGAAAACATAAGTCCTCGCGCTTTTTTCAAATACGTTGAACAAACTATTGCATTTTCAGATATTATATTTTTTTTATTTTTATTAATCACTTTCATCGTAAGCTTTATATACCTCTATTGCTAAAAAATAATTCATGAATAAAAAACTATTGATATTAGGAATTATTTGTGCTCTTTTGCTTTTAGGAGGATGTCCTATTCCAATAAACCTTGCTATTTGTGGCAATGATGTCTGTGAAACTGGCGAACGAGATGTTTGTCCAGGAGACTGTGAAGGTGTTGAAGCATTTGTAGCATCCACTACAGACGGAGAAACATGTTCATATACATGTGTAGTAGCAGATGAAATGTGCGCTGGATACTGGCAAGATGGAGCACTCACATGTTGTTCTGAAGCATGTCAACCTGAAATTACTCAAATCACATTTGAAGAAGGATGGAATTATGTTTCATTCCCACAAGCACAACTCAACGAAGATGTAGAAACTATTGCA
>JBAZCJ010000044.1:0-7016 GCA_041671005.1 Candidatus Woesearchaeota archaeon
TTTTCGTGTCTTTTTCCCCAGATACCATCTGGTTTTAATCCACTATTTATGTTTTTTGATTGAAAATATTTAACAGCTGCAATTGTTTTTTCATCATACACTCCTGTTAATTGTTCATCTCTAAATCCCATCAGTTTTTGAATAGTCCTAACTCCTTCTCCTTTATCTCCCAATTTATAATATCCTCTTGCAGGCAATGTCAACTGATTTGGATTTACTGCATCAGCTTGATCTTGCATAGTATCTTGACTGAAACTTACTGAATAAATATCTCCTTCTTGACTTTCAAGATTTACTGCACCATCATCTTCATCAAATGAAACTCGCGTTCGTTGTCCATTACCATCTTGACCTAATGCTGATCTTACAAAAGATTCTGCATTATCATACCAATGAGGATCATAAACTTCAATTTCAACTAAATTGCCCTGTGTTCGTCTCACTTTAAGATTATCTACAGTTAACACACCTTCTCCTGCATAATACTTCTTACTTTTAGAATCAAAATAAATATCTCCTGAAAGAGTATGCGCTGTACCTTTAATTTGAGACCCTTTAAAAATAAATTTTCTTTTACCATCTAACAAAGGAAGAGATGGGTTACAAGTTACAAGTCCAGGCTGGTCAAAATTCATTCCACCAAAAGAAGAGGCAACAACATTAATGTTTCCAGACGAATCTATCCACAGATGGTATACATCTTTTGTGTTAAATCCCGCAATAGAACCATCACCCATTATTTGAATTTTATTTTGTGGAGTTTTTTTGACAGTTCCTGTAAACTCATATTCCCTACTGCTTCCCTTAGGAATAAGTGAAATCTTACCGTTATCATTTACTTTGAAAGAATAATCTTCTGCAAATTGTTTTATGTTGATCCTACTGTTTGCAGTAGTTATTGTTCCATCAGAAGAATAAGAACTAATATCAGCATTAGGACCGAAAGAAATTGCAACCCCTTTTGAAGACATATATGAGCTGAACGAAAGAGGATATTCTGTGATAGAATCAGGATTTTCTGAAAAAAATTTCTCTGCAATCCATGCATCAGACACACTTGGATTTGATAAACCCCTTTCTTGAATATATCGTTCTGCAAATTCTTCATCATATGTAGAACCAACTAGATACAACGATGCTTCTTGAGGATTAGTTTCTAACAAATGTTCAAAATCTGTTGAAGTAGGACTAGATATTTTTTTTAAATCTTCTGCAGTAGGATTTGACAACGCATTAAATTCTTCATTATCCTCATAAAACCCAAAGAATGCATTTACTGAATTTATTATTAAAGACAAAATGAGAATATGTATTAGTAAACAGAGGATTATTTTATTTTTGTTCATAGCAATTACTTCCTTTTTATGTTATAATTTAAATTATAATCACATTTACTTCCTGCTCGTCAACTCCACCCATTTCATTAACAGCAGAAATAATAACTGTATACTCTCCTTTCTCTGAACTTGTAGGAGTAAATACTATATTACCTGTTGAAGGGTTTATATCAAATAATTCAGAATCATCATAATAATAAAGAGTATAATTATTTGGATCTGTTGCATTTACAGTATATTCAAATTCTTCACCATCATACGCAACAAATGAATCAATATACTCAAGGATTGGTAAATTTACAGCATTAAGAACTTCTATTTCGAAAAATACAGCATCCGTATTATTTAATTCATCCTGCACAGTTATTTTTATTAAATGTCTTCCTAAATCATTTAAAGAAGGAGTAAATTGTATCAATCCAGTTAATGAGTTTATTTCAAATAAGTCTGTTTCATCAGAATAAGTTACATTTTTACCCGATGCAGATACTTGGTATGTGTATTCATATCCTACTGTGATATTTTGATCAGGAACTGAATCTACTTTCAAATTAGCTGTTTCTCCAAGGATATATCTCTCTGCAAATAAAAGGATCATAGGATCTTCTGTATTATTTTTTTCTGTTAATTTAAAGAAAAGCACATACAAATTATCATTCCCTACAAAATCATTAATAGCGACATCAACACCATTACTTTCATATTTTAATAAGCATGATAAACAAATTGAATCTACTGATTCTTTTTGCATGGTATTAATTTCTTCTGCTGTAATATATAATTTATACAGAGAAGATTCAAAAGATGTTGCATAGGTATCTGTAATTTCTTGACTAGTTTCTTTATTTATAATTATAGGGAGTGTCAATGAAACGTCAATAATATTTTCAAAGATAATTGTTTCCACACCCATATTTGTATCGTCAATATCAAGATTTAACGAGGTATTATTGCCCATATTTTCAAGACAATATGGCATCATTACTTTAATATATTCACTTATGGAATCTCCAAAATATTCTAATGAAGGCATAGTATTTTTTGATTCATAAAGATAATAAGGAATATCAAACGCAAGAGGCATACCTTCAAACATATATCGCACATTGTATTCAGATAAATCATAATATCCGCCTCTACTTGCGATATATTGTACCCCCTCCTGGCTAACATCAGTCAAACAACTTTCAACATATTGTTGAACAACTGTTTGTTCAGTACTTGTTGTTGATTCCAATGGAGTTTCAATGTAAACTAATTGATAATAATATAATCCAAAAAAAACAAGAATTAACATACCTAAAATTATGAATAAAGTTACCTGCCCTTTTTTTGTATTAATCCTCATTTCAACCCAGTGATTTTTACTTAATTAAGTTTATAAACCTTCCTAAATACTAGTAACTCCTAAATAGTAGTAAAAGCCAAAACATTTATAAATCAAAGACTTTTCAGATATTAAGATGGTTAAAAAACAGCAACATAAGTTAGGATTATTACCAATTTTGGCTTTCATTTTTGCACAAGATAGTTCTCCAGGTTATACTGCAAAAACAGAAACTAATGCACAGATTGAAACCCCAAAAGAAGAATTAATAACAACTACATGCGGTCTAGTCCCACTGGATTCCATTGCAAGCACGTTATTTACACAGCAAAAAGTTTATCCATATCTTTATTCTAATACTTCACATGAACGAGGAGGAATTATCAGAAGACAAAATAACTGTTTAGAACTGATTGAATTAGATGACCCCTCAAAAGAAGATTTATTTAGACTTCAAAAAATTGCGCAATCAAATAATCCTGAAGTTTTTGGGCAACTTGCACAATATACTGCAAGAAAACTTAACACAATCCAACAAGCAGGAGCAGATGAAACTTTAATAAGATATTTTCGTTCACTTACTGAAACATTTACAAAAGCAAGCATAAATTATATGGGGATTTATTCAAATGACCCGGAATTATTTAATCAATTATCTTCAGGACCAATTACACAACAAGAATTAGATTCTTTTGATTGGTTTACTAAAGGACATAAATTAGGTATGAATTATGAACAAATCAGAACAAAAAACCCTGAAAAAGCTACACAAGCACAAGCATATCTCATCAAGTCAACATTTATTGATGCAGAAGCCACTATCCAGACACTTCTCAGATCAGAATATAATTTTCAAAAAGAGATTTTTAAACGTGAAGATGTAGTTGCATATTGGCACACTCACACAGATGACGCATCACCTTATTCTAGTCCTGACGTTATTTTTTCAAAACAACATGGTCCTTTATTTACTGTTTATCCAACTACAGAAGGATATCTTCACATATATTTAAACAGAAATGGGCATTTTACAGATGTCACACAACGTTAATTTAACAATAAACAACATAAAGAATTAATAAAATTAATAATTAATTATTTTCGAGAAGCATAAATAACTAATTGAGTATTTTCAATTCCTATACCGTAATCACTCAATTTATTATCTTTTCGTACAGCAAGTTGTGAAACTGGACCACCATCTAAATTTAAAGCACCTTCATATCCTTCATTTTTTAATATCTCTGCCCAAGGTTGCATTCTAACAGGAAATTTTGAAACTACAAAACAGATATCATCATTTTTTGTTCCTATAGCAGAACGATATGCAACGTTTAATTTATACCTGGTTTCTTTTGCTTGCTTATGAACAATTCCACCAGTTATTAACAATGGCTGTGTTCCTATAACAAATGTGTATTGTTTAAGTTTAGGTGATAATCTTTCACCAACCTGAATTTTTCCTTTTCTGTCAATTGAAAAGTATCCTCTGGTTTGATTCCTATTGCCATTGGCATACTCATGACCATTTACATATGCTATCCCAAGAGGGGTAAAATCTTCTCCAAAATATACTCCATTAACAACTGCCTCTACATTTTCATGTTCACTAAGAAAGTGTTTAGGGGTTGTAGAATCTCTTTGCACCCCAATTAAGAATGATGGTGATGGCTTAAAACAATACTCATTAATTCTTGAGGTTATACTCCCTGATGAATGTGATTCAACAGATTTATGGTTAGAGGATAAATCCGTTCTTTGTTCAGAAAAACTCCCACCATCCAAAATAGATAATGCTGCTAATAATAATTGCCTTAATTTCATAAATGGAAGAATGAATAACTCCTTATAAAGGTTTCTGATATTTGTCCCTTCCCAGTTGTAATAACTGAGCATTTATAAAGGTAACATTTAAATACAAATTAGTAATTTCACTAGTTATGGCAAAATACACATTAACACACGACAGACCTGTATGTATTGGCTGTGCTGCATGCGAAGCTATTGCTCCTGAATTCTGGAGTATGAATGAAGATGGCAAATCTGATTTAAAACATGCAAAAAAAACAATGGATGCTGATACTGTTAAAGAAGAAATTCTAGACATTGAAGATACTGATCTTCAATCAAATAAAGATGCAGCAGACGCATGTCCTGTAAACTGTATTCATTTATTTGATGACAAAAAGAAAAAATTAGTTTAAATTTATTTTATTTTTATTCTTGAACTATTGTATAACAGATTTCTTTCTTTTCTTCACTAAGATTGTCACAATACGTTGTATTATTTTCTGTTACAGCAACGTCCATATAATAAATATTTTGACAGCGCACAACATCTGGAGACTCTGCGCATTTATCTATAGATTGAGATTGCAGAGCGATTTCTGCAGAAACATGTACAAGGCAATTCTCCTGCTGGTCTTCAATAAGCATGAGACATTTATCTTTGTTCAATTCTGACACTGCTTCTGTTGCAAGAAGCATATATTTACATTCTTGCTGAAGTGTTGGACTTGTAATAGAATCACAAGTGTCTTTATTTTCTCCAGTTATTGCTTTAGTATAATATATTTCATCCAAACAATTGACTTCACATTGATTGCATTCAGTCACACAAGAACCATACTGTTCGTATTCTATTGAATCTGCTGTGATGCCTGCAGGAACGGAAATTTCTTGTTCTCCAAACCAACTGCAAGAGGAGATTAACATCATAATAAGTGTAATAAATATTAATTTGTTTTTCATGTTATTTATTTGGACATAATTTACTATTTATACTTATTGTTTTTTGAGTGATTTTTATAAATACACTACGGGTTCTAGACTGAATGAATCATCCATTAAAACAACGATTAGCCAAGTATATTTATAACACTCTAACCTCTAGAACAGATGATTCCTTAGAATTTCTTACGATTTACAGTACATTGACAAAAGCAACACGCCCCTCATTTGTACAATCAGTTGCACAAATGCAAAATCCAGTTGTTATTGACATTGCAAGTTTTTACGGAGAAGAGTTTGGATTATGGATTGCAAAACAAAATCCAACTGCAGAAGTACATGTCTACAACCCGTTTACATTTGATTACTTTGCACCGTTTTTATTTAATAGGTTAAATGAAGGAATTATTGCAAAACTTTCGCCAACAACAGAGTTTGAGACTGCTCATCCTGAAGCGAGCATTAACAGATTATACAGAACAAATGGGATCAGAAATATTACATTTCATAAACATGCAGTATCTCAACCAGGTTTAGAAGCTATTGCAGAACAGTATTCTCCCCGAGAGGTTGTTTTTGTTTCTTTACGAACACCAACAACACCTCGTGAAATGACTTCACAAATTGCAGGCGCTGTTGCAAAACATCCCCATAGACATATGATCCTTGCACCATACATTAATGATGATATTCGCACATATCATGATGATCCATTAATACGACATATTAATGATAATTGGAGGAGATTGTTACTAAACAAACAGTTTGAAAGACAGGATTTAACAGAAAGCAAAGATGCCCGATTGTATATTGCATTCTCTCTTTATTATGCATTATGTTCAGCAGAAAAAACTGGAGCAACGATTTATCAAAATGCTCTTCCACAAGGATTTAGCTTTCAATATCCTTGTTTTTTTGTCAGTACATTACCGCCACAACAACATGGCTTGTAGAACATTTTTACTTTTCTTTCTTGAATCTTGAGAAAAAGACTATTCCAAAAAGCAATACAATTGGAATAACTAATGGAATAATAAAATACCACCCGGATTTATCTGTATTAACATTTGTAACTGCAATTGGCACAATCTCCTGCGCATCATTTGTGTTTAAAGGAAGATTAACATCATACTCAATTTTCTGTGTTGAATCAACTGCTGCAAAATGCCACATCATGACTGGGTCTGCATCAATAACTGAATAATTACCTGTCAATGTAAGATCATCCAGAGTTGCAACAACAGATTTTGGAATAACACTATACACTGAAATATCGCGCGCTGTTTCAAACAAAGGCTTTACAATAATTTCAACCCGTGTATGATTTTCAAGTTCTCCTGTAAACTTGTTTTTGACAGTAATTGGAGAAACATATTTTCGTACACTAAACAATTCTGAAGAAATTTCTACAATCTCCTCTGACACTTCAATTTTTTGTATAGCAGACTCATCAACAGCAAATGCTGATGCACTCTGACCTTCATTTGAAATTAATTCATAATAATCATCTAAATTAACTGCAAGATAAAATATAACAGAATCTCTTCCAACTTCCTGGTTATTTACATCATAAGCAACTGCAGTAATATTCTGGAGTGCACTTAAGTACCCAATTAAGTCTA
>JBAZCJ010000044.1:7026-9716 GCA_041671005.1 Candidatus Woesearchaeota archaeon
AGATCAGTTGCCTTAAAATCAATTATAGAATCTGTTGGCACTGCATCCACCATTGTTGCATTATTAACATACTGCACCCACTCATTATTTCGCATTAGCCTATAATAGGCAACATTTTCTCCTACATCCATCTGGATTCTAATATGGTGTGCTTTTCCTCCTGTTCTTGGATAATCAAAATATGTATCACTCCATGGCCCATACGTCACTTCATTTTCTGGAAATAGAATTTTAACTTCTTGCGCATACAGCACGGGCAAAAACAGAATAAGGAGAGTTACTACAATGAAAATTTTCTTCATGGATTCTTTTTAACAAAATAGGTATAAATAGTTTTGGATTCGCACTGTAAAAAATCTTCGCTTACGCTCAGTTATTAGCTGCAAAATGCTTTAAACTTAATTTAAAGTGCTACGTTCCCGAAGGGAGCGACCCCTCGTAACGCACTTATATTGTTTTTTGAAGAGCATTTTGCCTGATGCTAATAAATTATTTCTACAGTGCCTTTGGATTCGCAACATATATATATCAAATAAATCCTTAGATAGCTATGGAGGAACGGGATGAACTAAAGACTGAAGTAGATGCCTTTTTAGAACTTGTCAAGAAATACAAAAAAGTATCATTGATCGACGCAGCAAAAGAAATGAAGGTCCCCATCCAAACTATTCAATTATGGACTGATTTTTTAGTTGAAGAAGGCATTGTTGGCATAGAATATAAATTTACAACACCATACGTTTTTATTCAGGAAGAAAAGAAAGGAAAAAGTGGACTCGGCTTTTTTGGCTTTGACACAAAAGAAGTGTTTTATGACAAAGCAAAGAAAAGAGGAATTAATGACACTCAAATTCGATTATTATGGCTCAAATATCTTACTGCTAACGAAGAATCCATTCAAAAAATGTTTGAAGATAAATGTAGAGAACGAGGGATTTCATCATATAAAGTGCCTTTATTATGGAAAAAATATAATACATACTTGAAAAGTGAGTGATGAGGTGATCTGGTTCAAAAGACCAGTACAACATGGACATTGACGAATTTTTAGAATCTGAAAGCCCCGGTGAAGCAAAACCTGGACGAAAAGATCTTGTAGAAAAACAAGCTGCTGAATTTATCTCAGATTCTTCTCTCGATGGTCAACTTGCAAAAATCAGAGAATTAATGCAGGCACGAAAATATAAGGATGCTGAAAAGATTTATTTTACTGTCAAAGAACAATATGCTCTGCTTGCAAAAAGACAAGAAGAAGCGCGCAAGCGTTTGCACAGAGAATTAATGGCTATTAACAAAGAACTTCTCGAACACTTGAACAGACTTAAAGAAGAGATGGGACAAAAAGCATTAATTATTAATGATTTGCTCATGAAAGCTCGACAGTATATGCAAAAAGGAGATACAGATAAGGCAAATCAACTCTATATTCAAGTACGCGAAATATTCAAACAAATACCAGATGCATTCTCTGAACAAAAAATGCTTATGGAAAATCAGATTTTATCATTCTATTCACAGCTTGTTAACGAATTCAATAAAAAAAATTATGGTAAATTACTTGAAAAACGAGATGAACTTGTACGGCATATTGAAATTGCAACAAACGATATTCGCCTTAATCAAGTAGATCATGCAAAGAAAGAATATATGGACATAAACAAATTATATAATGAACTTCCTGAAGGATTTCTTTATGAAAAAACACTTATCTATAAACGAATTCTTGCACTCTATCAATTTATTGAAGAAGGTGTTTCTGCAGATATTCCTGAATTAAAAAAACCTGCTCCTCTCACTATGATGCCTCTCTTTGAACCTCAACAGGTACAGATTGAAGGAAAACAAACTGTAAAATCTGAAACATATCTTACGCCAGTACAAAAAAAAGCATTGTCTAACGTTTTGAAAAAAGAAGAGAAACAAGAAAAAACAGCGAATATAGAAGTGAAAACTGAACGGAAGAGAGTAATGGATGCACCACCGCTTCCGCTCTAAAAGACTATGGAAGAAAAAAATGTATTGGATAGTTACAAACTAAATGTCAACAATGTTCTTGTAGAAGTTGTCATAGTTCAATATGACGAAGATACTGTTCCGAGGTATCTTGTTAATATAACTAATATGAGCAAAACAACAAAAATTATTCTCGAAAAAATCAGAGAAGAATTTATTTCTGAAGTTGGTGTCGGGGTTGTTGAACTGTCTGAATCTGGCGGTGTTGAAACTATTAAAACAGAATTCAAAAAAGAACTCACACGACTTCTTAAAAAATATTTTCCCAATGCTGATGAACAAACAAAAGATATGCTCATTAATTATGTTATTGAACAAAATCTCGGATTAGGAAACATAGAAATTTTACTTAAGGATACACAAATAGAAGAAATTGTCGTCAATTGTGCGAAAGAACCTGTTTGGATTTACCATAAAAAATATGCATGGCTTAAAACAAATGTTATTATTCCCAATGAAGCACGCATCAGACATTTCTCAACTATGATTGGCAGAGATGTCAATAAAGAAATTTCTTCTCTTAATCCATTAATGGATGCACACCTATTGACAGGAGACAGAGTCAATGCAACACTTGAACCTATTTCCTCATTTGGGAATACAATTACAATTAGAAAATTTGCAGCTGAACCTTGGACTATTACTGATTTTTTGAAATCTAAAACTATTGACTTTGA
>JBAZCJ010000045.1:0-9686 GCA_041671005.1 Candidatus Woesearchaeota archaeon
ATAAAAATAATATGATGTGGACTGAAGTATAATTTAGCTTCATAGAAGAAGAATGTAATGGAGTGCCTCTTTTATATCTTTTGAATAGAATTTGATTTGCAAGTATATTTATAAATGGTTAAAGACTCCTTTAAAATATTAAACGGGGAAGAGGAAACTGTGATAAAAAATTTTTTAAAAGAAAATAGTGCATTATTATGTGCATTTTTAATATATTTTTGTTTGACAATCCCTTTTCTTTCTTCTTCGCCTCTTATTTGGAATGATGAAGGAGCATATAGTGAACCTGCATGGAATATTGTAAAATATGGATACCCTATACAACAAATGTGGACAGGTTATGTAGGATATGACTCCTTTTCTACACATCCTAATTATCTCTTTTTTCTATCTCTTGCATTTATGTTTAAAGTATTTGGTGCAGGAATAATATCTGGAAGAATGCTATCAGTTGTCAGTGGTTTTTTACTTATGATTTTAATTTATTTTATAACAAAAGAAATTATGGGGAAGCGTAAAGGAATAATTGCAGTATACATTCTTCTATTTAATCCATTATTTATTTTGTTTGCACGAATGATTCGACCTGAAATGTTAACCACATTATTATGTTTTTTAGGATTATTTTTAGTAATTAAAGGATTAAACAATAACAATAATCTCTTTTTTATATTAAGTGGTTTTTGTGGTGCACTTGCAGGATTAGTTCATATAAATGGTTTTTTCTTTTTAGGGGCAATATTTATATTTATTGTTTTTAAAAAAAATTTAAAATATATATTTTATTTCTTAATAGGAGCTAGTTTAGTAATTATTCCGTATGTAGCGTTTCTTCTATTTTTTTGGAAGCTATTTTTATTACAATTTTTAGGTCTTTTTTCTTACAGGGTACCTTTTTCAATATGGTCTATTTTGGAAAATATAACCACAGAACCTGCAAGATGGTTAATAGGAAAAACAGTACCTATTTCTTTGTGGCCAGGGGTCATTGCTTCTATTATCTTAATCCCAAAAATGAAAAAAGTTTTAATAATTTATATTCCTTTAATATGTATGCTTTCTTACTTCATTTTGTTTGATCAAAGTAAATATTATGGGTATCTGATATTGGTGCTACCGTTTTTTTCTATCTTGTTTGGGATGTTTATAGTTAACTTAACTAAAAGATCAAGAAAATGGATTCCTATTTTGTTTTTATTGTTTATTTTATTAAGTGGGTTTAGTATTATAACTTTTAAAATAGTAAGAGATTCTCAAGTAAGTTATGACGCATATTGTTATGAATTAAAGAAGAATATTGCTGATTCTGAACAAGTAATTCTTGGAAACCCAAATCTGTGGTTTTGTTTTTCAAATGAAAATCTTCGCAGTGTTTCAATTTTAATACGAATACATGAAATTACAGAAGAACCTTACTCTCAAATTATTAAAGAACAAAAGATTGCATATATCATTTTAGATCCAAGTATGGAAAATTTTCTTAAAACAGGAAATAAGGCATTTGAAGTAACAGATGAGTATATTGAAGCAATTACTAACCAGTGTCCATATGTATTTGATATAAATGCATATACCGAACCAACAGAGGATAATAAAAAGACAAAAATATATGTTTGTAAAAGGAATTAAATATTAGAATAAATAGTTCAAATTATAATATGATTAACCTAAAACTGATTCAATTAATCAATTAATAGAAGTTTTCAAGAAATATTCCACAAAAATTTATTAAATAAACATTTCTTCAAGTACCTAATGGAATTAAATGCTTCTTTTAAGAGAATTTATCGCGAGAGAGGTATCCTTGGTCTAGTGTTTTTACCGTGTGATTACATGTTAAATAAAGTAATTTTACTTTTTTTTGGAAAAAAGATCTCATTAAAATTTAATGCAATTGACGTATATCAACGATATAAGGCAGTAAGCAATAAAATACATGATGAAGAAAAAAAAATTATAGAAATAGGGGCAGCTTATTCAGTTTTACATCATTTTGTTAATAAAACACATTTTTTAACTTATGTTGATATTAATCAAGAATATCAACCGCCTCAAGGAATTAAATATTTTTGTATAACGGACGAAAAGTTACCATTTAAGGATAAAGAGTTTGATTGTTTAGTTTCTATTGCAACGTTAGAACATATTCCTCAGGAAAAGCGACGATTAGCAGTTAAGGAATGGAAACGAATTGCAAAAAGAATAATAATCTATGTTCCAGTTGGACAAATTGCTCAAGAATATGACTTAAAATTATTTAACTGGAAAAAATATATTGGTGTTTATGATAAATGGACAGAAGAACATATACGTTATGGTCTTCCGACAGTAAAAATTCTTCACAGCTATTTTAAAAATGGAACTTTTGTGTATATTCAAAATGCATCTGTGTGGTTTATAACAACATTTAGTTCTTCTATCCCTGTGTTGGGAAGATTTTTACCCGGGTTATTATATTTATTTTTACGAAAAAAAGATTGTCAAGAGCCTTATATTGGGTGTGTAATGGACTGGAAATAATTTTCGTTTTTATAAAAAACATATTTTTTCGTTCTTGTGTTAATAAAATTTGATTAATATTAATTAAAGATATCATAACTAGTAGACAGTATATTTATAAAGAAAAAGCTATTTCATCAGTCCATGAACCCATCAGAAAAGCATACTCCTAAAGTGAGTATTATCATTCTTAATTGGAATGGGAAGCAAGATACTGATGACTGCCTTATTTCATTAAAAAAACTTGATTATAATAATTATAATATTATTATTATTGATAATGGTTCTACTGATGATTCTGTTGCATATTTGAAAGCAAAGTATCCACAAGTAACTATATTAGAAAATAAAGTAAATCTTGGATTTACAGGTGGAAATAATGTTGGGATTAAAGAGGCCATAAAAAATGGTACAAAATATGTAATTTTATTAAACAATGATACTGTTGTCGATAAAAATATGATTACTGAAATGATAAAAGGATATCAGTTTGGGGAAAATGTGGGTTTAGTTGGACCAAAAGTAGTTTATTATAGTAATGATAAAAAAATCTGGTGTGCAGGTGGTCATTATAATAAATTTTTAGGAAAAGGAAAAATGTATGATCATTATACACGAAAAAAGAAAAATTTAGAGAATATAACTGGAGTGGATTGGATTAGTTTTTGTGTTGTTATGATTAAAACCGAAGTATTTGAAAAAATTGGGTTACTTGATAATGATTTTTTTTTTAACAGTGAGGATCTTGATTTTTGTCGAAGAGCAGTAAAAAATAAATTTACATGCGTATACACTCCTAAAGCAATTGTAAAACATAAAATTTCTCAGGATTCGGGAGGATTAAATAGTTCTTTTAACATTTATTACCAAGTGAGAAATACACTGTTATTTTATAAAAAAAATAGATCTTTATTAGGTTTTTGTGTGTCGTTAATTTATTATCTCTTGCTTTCTATTCCATATAGGATGTTTACTTTTTTAAAAGAAGGAAATGGTAAAAAAATAAAATATTTTGGTTATGGAATTACTGATTTCCTTAAGGGAAATTATGGAAAAGGTATACTTTCAGAGAAAATAAAAACAGAACAAACACAAAGATTACGAATTGGTATAAATGCACGTTATCTTCAAAGAAAAGTAAGCGGTATTGAACGATATCTTCAAGAATTAATTGTTAATTTAAGTAAGATCGATTGTGAAACTGAATATTATCTGTTTTTTAATAAACATGCGCCTATCCCTACTCTTAATCTCCCTCCTAATTTTAAAATTATTATTTCTTCATTTCCCGCAAATAGTCAAATTTTGAGAATTATTTGGGATAATTTGTGGTTATGGTATGAAATTAAAAAGTATAACATAGATATTTTTCATGGTCCTGCATTCTTTCTTCCTTTATTAAAACCAAACAAATGCAAATATGTCGTGACAGTACATGATATAACTTTTATAAAATTTAAAGAAATGTTTACGTGGGAAACATATTGGTATTACAACTTTTTTTTTAATAGTACTCTTCGTAAAGCAGATATTGTCTTGTGTGATTCTAATTCTACAAAAAAAGATATAATGAGTTATGCTCCTTATTTTGTTGAAACTAATATAAATGCAATTCATTTAGGTGTTAAAAAAGAAAATATAATCTCTAAAAGAGAAACAGAAATAAAAAAAAAATATAATCTTTCTTTTCCGTTTTATTTGTTTGTTGGTACTTTTTCTCCAAGAAAAAATATTTTGAGAATAATTCAAGCATGGCAAAAAAGAAAAGATCTAAAAATAAAGTTGATTTTAATTGGAAAGAAAGGGTGGTTGTTTGAAGAAATATTTACTTATATTAAAGAATCCAATCTTGAAAATGATATTTTGTTTTTGGATTATATCCCTGAAGAAGATCTTCCTTATTTTTATTATTTAGCAGAAGCATTGCTGTTTCCATCTCTCTATGAAGGTTTTGGTCTTCCTATTCTTGAAGCCATGGCATACGGTTGTCCAGTTATCACCTCAAATATTTCTTCTATGCCCGAGATTGCAGGAGATGCTGCGCTTTTCATTGATCCTTTAAATATTAATGAAATCACAAAAGCAATGGAAACTATAGTCCAGGATAAAAAATTACGAGAAAAATTGATTAAAAAAGGGTATGAACGTGTAACAAAGTTCAGTTGGCAAAAAATGGCAGAAAAAACGAGGGAAGTATATGACAATATTACAAATAAACGAAAATAAGAAAATTATGTTTATTTCTGGAAGAAAAGAAAAATACAGCGGTATAAGTAGTTATGAAACTATGTTACAAAAAGCTATGTTTCAAAAGTATAACTTAACTTTTACTTCTCCCAGGTATTTTTTTAATTACCCTTTAATTCTTAAAAATATTAAACTAAAATCTCTTATTCATTTTACAGATGCTTCTCTTGCATTCCCTCTTTATTTAATGAATCAAAGACAAAGAGCAAGAAGTATCGTTACAGTTCAAGATATTATTCCTTTACAATACCCTTTGTTTAACCGTGCAAGTCATTTACGTTTAAAAAAATTAGATGCATTTTTTTATAAAAAAAGTATTCTTTCATTAATTTATGCAAGACAAATTATTTGTAGTTCAAATGCAACAAAAAAAGCATTGTTGAAATTCATAAAATATCCTGAAAAAAATATTAAAGTTATTTACCTGTATATTCCTAAAGCATTTTGTGATCTTCGGTTAAACAGGAATCCATTTGATATTCTTTATGTAGGATCAGAAATGCCTCACAAAAATATTTCCATCTTATTAAATGCAATAGCAGTAGTGAAAAAAAAGATTCCTCAAATTCGTTTAATTAAAGTAGGTAAATCTCATTGGCCTGGAGCACGAAAGTTATTATTGGAACATGCAAAAAAACTTGGTATTTCTGAAAATATTGTTTGGAAAGATACAGTAGAAAATATTGTACAAGAATACAATACTGCAACAATAGTAATTCATCCTTCTTTGCATGAGGGGTTTGGGTATCCTGTTCTCGAGGCAATGGCGTGTGGATGCCCAGTTATTTGTTCTGATCGAGATTCTTTGCCTGAAGTAGGTGGTAATGCTGTTCAGTATTTTAATCCAATAGACTCAAATCAACTTGCACAAAAAATGATTAATTTAATTGAAAATAAAAAAGAACAAAAAATATTGAAAAAAAAAGGATTAATTCAATCAAAAAAGTTTAATCAAGAATCTTTTTGTAACCACATGATTAAAACTTATGAAGAAATGTTTAACGAGACTTTTGAACAAGATCAGAACAATGTTGGATGAGTTGGTCAACAATATTTGAAATATTATAATTTTTAATAACTCTTTTTCTTCCTTCTTTTCCCAGTGATTGTTTTAATTCCGGATGTTTTTTTAAGAAAAGTATTTTTTTTGCAATTTCTGTTGGGTCTGGAAAGTCAAGCTCATGGTATTTGCCTTTATTCTGTGAAGGGGGTAAGCAAAATCCTGTTTTTTTGTGTATAACTATCTCAGACATTGGTTTTTTATTAAGAACAATACACGGAACTTCACAACTCATTGCTTCAATAAGGGGAATACCAAATCCCTCATTGTTACTAGGAAAAACAAGAACACCTGCTTGAGTATAAACCTGTGGAATATTTGTATATGGCATCCAAGTTAAGTCAATAAAAACATTTAACGGATATCTTTCTTTGAGGGCTTTTATTTTTATTTTTATTTCATCATTATAAAAACTATGTGAATCATAGGGTGAAATTATTTTAAAATAAATTGATTTATCTTTCTGTAACACAAGAGGAATTGCATCGAAAAAAGGGAGAACTCCTTTATTATAATGAAGTCTTGAAACAAAAAGACATGTAAACTTATTTTTATTCAGAGTAGGAGTAAATAATGTAGTGTCCACGCCATGTGGAAGATACGCTGTATGATTCACTTGTTTTTTATAACAAGATGTTGCCCATTGGGTCATGGTTAAAAGAAGATCTGATTTTTTCACTTGGTTCAAAATTTCTTGTTCTGTAGGTCCAATTAATGGGATTTGTTCAGTTATGGGGTTTTCATGCATTGTTTGCCAAGCTATTTTTTTGCATGATACTTTTTCTGAAATCTTTTTATAATTATTACCTAATCCAAAAAATACAATCACATCTAAAAAAGGTGTGTCTAATTTTGCAAATTTAAAGTTCATAAATGAAAATAATTTTTTATCAAATTTATTGTGCAATGGTATTAAATATAAATCAATTTCAGGATGTTTTGCAAATTCTTTCATAAGATAATATGTTGCAGCAGCTACTCCATGAGGGAATGGTGGAAAGTAACTACAAAAACCAATTTTAATTTTTTTTTTTGAAATGCTTTGTATTTTTAAGAAATCCCATGGAAATATAGTATTATTGTAGTATTTTAATAATTTATTTAACATATGCTCTCTCTTTTTTAACATACTCAACGTTTAAAGCAATTCCTTCATCAATATCAATGGTAGAATTCCATGCAAAAAATTCTTTTGCTTTTTGATTATCACAAAGTAAATGTTCAACTTCAGCTAATCGAGGTTCAACATGAACTAGTTTGCTTTGAGAATTGCATATTCGAATAACTTTCTCAGCAATTTCAAGGACAGAATAACTTTTTCCAGTGCCAAAGTTAATACATTCCCCTACTGCGCGTTGTTCTGAGCCCATAATCATAAATGCTTGGACCATATCTTTAACATAAACAAAATCTCTTCGTTGATTTCCTGAACCATAAATAGTAATTGGTTTGTTTTCTAAAGCTAGTGCAATAAACTTAGGAATAACATCATATGTATGTCGTGGACCATAAGTATTAAATGGTCGAATAATTGCAATAGGTAGTTTATATGTATTCCAATAGGAAAATGCGTATCTATCGGCAGCAGCTTTTGATGCAGCATAAGGAGAAGTGGGATTTAATGGATGTTTTTCGTCAATAGGGACGTATAATGGATTTCCATATACTTCGCTTGAAGAGGTAATTACAACACGCTCAATCTTCATTTTACGTGCTGCTTCTAAAATATTGAGGGTTCCCATCACATTAGCTTGTGCAACTTCAATAGGGTGTTCAAATGAGTAAGGAACATATGCATTTGCAGCAAGATGAAAAATAATCTGTGGTTTATTTTGTCGAATAGCTTCTATTATATCATTATTTGCAATATCTCCTGTAATAACTGTTTTTATTTTAGTTTTAACTGAATTCAAATTATGAAAATTATGCATGCTTGTTCCCATGTGAGAAGTTCCACGAACAAGAATACTTACAAAAGCACCAGCTTCAAGTAATGCTTCAGTAAGATGTGATCCTACAAATCCATCTGCTCCTGTAATTAAAACAGTTTTATTTTTATAAAATTCGTTTTCCATTTATTTACCTTTCATAATTGAGTAACATAGGGATACAATTTTGTTCCCTGTTATATCCCAAGAGAAATCCTTTGCTCTTTTTAAGCCTTTTGAAACATTGTTATTGCGAATTTTTGTGTGTGTAAGTAATATAGATATTTTATTTGCCAGGTTTTTATAATCAAAAGGATCATCAATGTATTCAATTGCATCTTTTCCTATTTCAGGAAGAGAATCACATTGAGAAGCAATTACAGGGCACCCACATGCCATTGCTTCTAAAATAGGGAAACCAAACCCTTCTTTTAAAGAGGGCATAACAAGAACATCAGCTGCATTGTAATATTTTGCAATTCCTTTTTCAATATGTCCTACAAAAAAAACGTTTTGTTCAATCCCTAGTTTTTGAATAAGTTGGATATTTTTTATTCTTTCAGATTGAATAAGAGGATTTCCAACTTTAATAAGTCGAATGGTAGGAATAGACTTTTTTAAATAAGCTATAGCTTTTAGGACTGTTGGAAAATTTTTTCTTTTTTCTTCAGTACCTACAAATAAAACATTACACTGTGAAGCAAAAAAAAATGGTTTTTTACATTTTTTCTGTTTATGAAATTCTTTTGGATCAATTCCAAGAGGAATAGTTATAATATTTTTTTTATAATGAAGCGTTTGTATAATATGTTTTTTTTCGCTTTCAGAATCTGTGATAAGGATAGGGGCTTTTTTAATTCCTAAAAAACATGCTTTTTGATAAAGAGAGAGAATAAACGAACCTATTTTATTATCTTGCTGGTTTTTTATCACATCACGAACACTGACAATAACTTTTTTAGTTGGAATCCAGTTAAGAGCAAGCGTATTTTGTTGGTTCATAATATAAATAATATCATACGAAGAAAAATTATTCTGCGGAAGTTTAAACGGAATATTATTGAATATTCCTTGAAGATCTTTGTTAAAACAGAAGGATACAATTTTTTGTAAAAATAATGGAACATGTAATGGTTGAAAGTATCCTACTGTAACATTTGTATGTTTTGTTAATTGTTTAATTATTTGGAAATCAACACGTGAAATCCCGCTTATTTGTTGTGTTGGTGTTGTAAGTAAAAGTAGTTTCATGAAGAAATCCCTATCTTTTTGAGTTGTCTCCTCATGACATTTTTACAATATTCTTTTCCTCTAACAAAATTATTTGTTAATTCACAAGAAGTACATTTTTTACAATAATCGTGATTTCCTTTGATTATTTGTTGTCTAAGGGGCTTATAAGAATTCCAAATATTTTCAAATGAAGAAGACTTTAAGATATTTCCAATAGGTTTGTTCCATGCTGAGCAAGGAAAAATATTTCCTTTAGAGTCAATCATAAGTTTTGTATTTGGACCATCACATCGCTGCTTTGGTGTAAAAGTATTAAATTTGTTGTAAACTAAGGTTAAATATGCAATCTGTTCATCACGAAGAATTTGTTCTTTTTTAGTATCTAATAAATATTTTAACGATGCAGTATAATTTTGTTTAATTTCAGGTTGTCCCATTCCTCCTGCGTTAAAACACATCACATGTGCATGAATTCCCATATCTTTAAGCATATGAGTCAAAGGTTTAAAATCCAATTTATTTTTTTCTTGAACTACAAATCCAATATTAACATCTTTATTATACTTATTTTTTAATTCAAACAAAAGGTCCATATTTTTGCTCCAACATGTTACTCCTCTAAGACTATCATGAGTTTTTTCCATCCCATCTGTTGAAATATAAATTGTCTCTACAAGAAGTAGTTCTTTTAATTTTGTTTTTCCTAAAGCTCCATTTGT
>JBAZCJ010000046.1:0-9473 GCA_041671005.1 Candidatus Woesearchaeota archaeon
TAATTCCATGAAATAATAACATATTTTCTAATGTCCACCAATCATTATTGTGCATAATATTAAGTTAATATTAACAGTTTATAAAAGTTTTGTAAGTTAATAACTTAACAGTAACAACATAAATTGTGAATAAACATAAATCAGATTAAACATATTATTTTTTTAATTTTTAAAATTATTCAATAAAAAATAATTGACAAAAAGATAATTAAAAAATAGGTTAAAATAACACAATAAAAATCTTCAACGAAATGTTTATAAAAGAGAATGAAGAAACAATAATAATTGGGTCCGTAGCTTAGCCTGGATTATCCTCACGGATAAGGGGACTAGAGCGCTGGTCTTATAAGTCTGACTGAACTGTCAGATCCAATTGTCCACGTTTTAGACATAGACTAAGTCCACCAGTGGTCATGGGTTCAAAGCCCATCGGACCCACTTTTATATTCAAATAAAAAAACAATCAATTATAAAATTAAAAAAATTAATATTCTAAAAAAGGTGAAAAAATGACAGGATATGTAGGATCAATTGAAAAACAAACATTAAGCAACAATTATTTTAGACAAGTTTTATTCACTGGAAAACATGCACAATTAGTTGTCATGTGTTTAAAGCCAGAAGAAGAAATTGGCAATGAAGTGCATGAACATGTTGACCAATTCTTTCGTGTTGAACAAGGAGAAGCAAAATTTGTATTAAATAATAAAGAAATACATCTTGCAAAAGATGGAGATGCAGTTATTGTTCCTGCAGGAACATATCACAACATTATCAACAATTCAAAATCAACTGCATTGAAATTATATACCATTTACTCTCCGCCAAATCATCCAGACAAAACAATGCACAGATCAAAAGCAGAAGCAGACAAAGCTGAAGAAGAAGAGCATAAACATTAATTATTCTTTTAATTTTTCTTTAATTTCTTTCAACCCTTCGGGAAGATAATTATATTTGTAACTTTTATACATCAACATAACTTCAGCTTCTTTAATGACATTTGTAAATTTATTTCGCAAATGCCTTATTAAATCATGATTAACGTCAATACTTGGACTTTCAATGTCTAATTCTAACTCCCAATTTCCCATTGAATAAACAACTTCTATTACATTAGGATGATAATTAAGATATGAAATAAGACTTTTTTCAGTTTCTGGAGTTAAACTTTGCAATGTTAAAAATATTTTATATGTTTTGAAATTCAATAAATCTCCATTAAGAAATGATTTAAAACCATAAATTATTTTCTGTTGAATTAATTTTTTTATGCGATATGCAACGACTTTTCTTGAAATTTTAAGTTTTTCTGCAAGTTCACTATCAGACATTCGTGCATTTTGACATATTATTAATAATAATTGAAAATCAATTTTATCAAGTTCAACCTCAGAAATCTCTCCTGCCCATTCAACTTTTGAATAATCAAGAAGTTCTTTAGATGGTGAAAGATGTTTTCTCATAAACTGAAGAACTTTCGTGTTTGCAATAATACTCTTTTTAGAAAAGTAAAAAGAATATTTGTTATTGATTTCTGTAAAAATAGTATTAAACTGAAAAACATTTTTACTCCAAATAACTAAATACATATCCCAAATGCCATCGCAAGTTGCAACCCATGTAATGTTAGGATTGCTACTTAAATCTTTAATCATTTCTGCTTCTTTTTTTTCATCAAGATTTTGCAGTTTAATATATATTTTAAAAATAGAATAACCAATTTTAGAAATATCAATACAAGTATAATATCCTTTCAAAACATTTAAGTTTTCCAAACGACGAATTTTGTAATCAACTAATTGCTGAGATAACCCTACTTTTTTCGCAATTTTTGAACTGCTTTGCCGTGCATTTAGTGAAAGCTGATAAATGATTTTTTGGTCTTTTAAGTCTATTTTTACCATTTTTAATTAAAATGGAGTATTAAATATATAAATATTTCCGTTTCACAAAAAAAATGGAAAGAAGTTTTAAATATAAATTGTTACTTTAAAATGAATACAATGGTTCAAACAAAAATTGCTTTAGTACAACCACGTATAAATGCTGGAACCTCTTTAGGCATAGAAAAATCTCCAGAATCAATACAATCACTTGCAGGTCAATTAGAAAGAGAAGGATATGAAGCCCATATGTTTCATGAACCAGCAAATGATAAATTATATCATCAATTAACAGAAATGAATCCAACAATTGTGGGTATTTCTACAATGACCGCTAATATTTTAGACGGAATAAAGGTTGCACAAACAGTAAAAAAAATAAATCCCTCAACATTAGTTATTATTGGAGGATGGCACGCATCCGGAGTTGTACACGCGCATTTAAAAAACCAAGAAAGCGAAAGTATTCGTGAAATGTTATATCCTGGCTCTCCAATAGATTATATTGTTGCAGGAGAAGGAGACATAGTTTTTCCTGAAATTGTAAGAAGAGTAAGCAGTGGAAAAACAATAAAAGATTTACAAGGAGTATGTTATGTAAATGATACAGAAATAATAGCAAGTGTTGCTGATAGAGTTAGAAATCTTGATGATTTAGCATCTCCTTCTTGGGAAAGGTTACCGATTAATGATTATAGAGATAAACGTAGTGGAAATCTTGATTTAAGTGTCCACTTTAATCGTGCATGTAGGTATTCATGTGGTTATTGTTCTACACCAACTGTTTACGGCAAAGGAGTTGAAACAGTAAGTGCTGAAAGAGCAGCTAATATTGTTGAATCAGTATTAGAAAGATTTAATCCAAATGTTATGACAATTACCGATGAAGATTTCTTTGCAAACCTTCCATGGGTTAAAGAAATTGTAAGAATATTTACCGAAAGAGATTTAACAAGAAAGTATAACGTCAGCTTTGATACATTTGCAAGCATTAATGATCTTCATCGTCTTGAAGAAAGAGGAGAAGAAGTATTTTTAGATCAAATGCATAAAGCAGGATTTAGCAGTTTTACAATAGGAATTGAATCATTAAATCCTGAAGTGCTAAAAAGCTATAACAAAGAATTAATGATATTACCAACTATGACTAAACTACAAAGAGAAAAATACAGACAAAGTTCTCGAGAAGAGCAGAATCAAATGTTAGTTGCTCACTATTTCAATTGTGCTCAAAGAGCAATTAGATTTGCAAATAAGCATGGAATTTTAGTAGTAGGAGATTATATTATTGGAAATCTTGGAGAAAATGAGCAACAAGTAAGAATCGCATTTGAAAAATTTACCAGATTACAAGAACTTCACATTGCGTATATCCCTATATATACTCCATTTCCAGGAACAAAATTATGGAAAGAAGCATATGATTCAGGAAAGTTAGTAAGAACAAGAGAAGGAAGAATTGATTGGTCTCGATTTAATGCAAGTGCAGGAGCTTTAAATTTAGGATATAATGTTGAAGAATTAAGAAACCAGTTAGAACTAGATTTTTACACTTCACAAAGATATCAAAGAGATATGGGTGTAGAAATTGAAAGACGACCTGAATTAATTGGACTTTTTAGAGGACGATTTAATTATCTTAACAGAATAATGCCCGGAAATGAAACTGTCGAAACAATAATAAAAAAATTAAATTAAAATTAATTTCCTTTAATTGCCTGAGCAACATTTTGAATTGCTATTACCAAGTTCATAACATACTCACGATGATTTAAATCTAATTGAGCATGGTAATATTTAGACCTTTGATCTAAACTAAGATGTGGAATTAATCCAGTTATATCTCTTAGCCCATTAAGGTCTTCAAATAAGTCAATCCCTACAGGTAAATTTATACCAGAGTAAACTCCTATTCTTTGTCGTAATGCATCATATAAACGTTGAACTTCTTTAATTTCAGGTACTGCTTTACTTGCAATGTATGATTTTTCTCTTGAACTGCTTTCGATGTCATATCCTTTTTTATCAGCTTTCTTTTTTTCTATTAAAGCATAAGCATCACTGCAAATACCACTATCAATTAATTCTGATGCTGCATCACCACTTTCTAATTCACGGCTTATATTAGAAAGTGCTAATGGTACTGGTGTGACATAAAGACCAATTCGTGGAACTCCATTGTAACCTCTACCTTTATCTGAAATAATAGTTTCTCGTACTCTTTCAGGTAAACTTCCTAAAACGTCTATAACTTCTAATTGTCGTTTGTAACAATCAGCTACTCTGTCGTAATTTTCACTTCTGCTTTTTATTAATGCCCGTAATTTTCCTTCACTTGTCATTTTCTTTTCCTCTTCATCTTTTTTTATGTCATTGATGACTTTCGTCACATAAAAATAACAACATCACAATTATATAAATATTTATTCTCCAAAAATGGAGAACAATAATAACATTTAAATAAAAGCACACGTTCAATTATAGCATGGACACTACAATCTTAGAAAATATTGGCTTGACAAATGCAGAAATCAAAGTATATCTTGCACTATTAGAGTTAGGAACTGCAACAGCTGGACCAATATTAGAAAAATCACAACTCCAAAATTCAGTTGTTCATATGACTCTTAACAAATTAGTTGATAAAGGATTTGTAACATTTGTAAAAGAAGGAAAGAGAAATCATTATCAAGCAATAAACCCAAAGCACATAATTGAATACATAAACGAAAAAAAAGAAAGATTTGAAGAGATTCTTCCTGAATTATTATTAAAACAACAACAGGCAAAAGAAAAACCTGAAATTATTACATTTAGAGGGATAAAAGGAATTAGAGAAATGCTTACAGAATTATTAGAAGCAGGAGGGAAAGAGCATCACACATTTGGCTCAACAGTTAAATCTCTTATGATAGGAGATGCATGGTGGATTAGTTATCATAAAAAGCGATCTCAATTAGGGATTAAAGCAAAATTACTGTTTAATGAATCGCTTGCAACATGGAAAGCTGAAAAAAAATACCCTCAATCAGAAATTCGATACACCAAAACAGGATTTGAACCAATGACAGAAACAATAATTCGGAATGACAAAGTAGGAATTATTATTTGGACCGACAAACCTTTGGGAACAATTATTCATCAGAAAGAAGCAGCTGAATCATATGATAAATTTTTTTCAATAATGTGGAATACTGCAAAGGTATAAAAACTGAGTTTATCTTCTGTTTCTTTAAGGGCATGTGGCTCAGTCTGGTAGAGCGTTCGGTTGGCAATCGAGAGGCCCCGGGTTCAAATCCCGGCATGTCCATCGGGCTTGTAGCTCAGGGGTAGAGCGCTGCACTCGCACTGCAGAGGCCGCGAGTTCAAATCTCGCCAAGTCCATCAAATTTTTTGCAGATACAATAATCCTTTCAAATTAAATACTGCATACACAAGTGATGTCAAATGCACAACTGCAATTGTTTTTTCTTTAGAAACAAATAATCCCAACAACCGTTCTTTCTCAGAAAAAAATAACTTTGCTTTTACCACATCATAAGAATAATACAAATCATAATACAACCGAAAATATGCATCAATTTGTTCATACGTTTGAATTAATAAATCATCAGATTCAAAATCTTCTGCAATAAGTTTATATAAATCCCCAATCTGTTCCAACTCTCGAATTAACGCAAACAATGCAAAGCCATTCTCAGGATATTTATATTTATTTTTAAACAAAATTCGAATACAAAGATCACAATATTTATTATTTTCTTTTTCCATTACTTTAGCTTCTTGAAACTGTTTTTTAATAATCAAATCACTTATCACGAGAGTTACTTGAAATAATTTTTTTAATACGGTATCAAATTCTTGTTCGTTCATTTGAACTACAGCTTTGATCAAAAGTGAATTAATTCCTTTTTCAACAACTTCATAACCTAATAAATCTTTAACTCGGTGTTCTATTTCATTAATACAATCACATTTAATTAACACTTCGTCATACCCTTTTTGATAACAATAATTAACAAAATACTTGTTCAAAAATCCAAACGTTTTTTCAGAAAGTTCTGTTTTTACAGGACCTAAAAATTGATGTATTGTTAGTACTAATCTGCCATTTTCTTCAGAAACCTCAATGTCATCTCCTTTGTGAATATTGTTTTCTTTTACCCATTTTGAGGGTAAAGATACCATCAGAGTAGATGGCCCTTGTTGAACAACTTTACGGTTCATGCAAAAAATTAAACAGTTGAAATATAAAAAACTAATGTGAGCAAAACCTTTATAAACCAGCTCTTTTTTCAGAGACTCTATGGCAATTAGACATTACAGACCAAAACGAAAATCAAGCGGAAGTAGATACATCAAATCAAGAGGAAAAAAACTCTCTGAAATGGGCAATAACCCAACACTTCCTTCTATAGGCGAGAAAAAAGCTAAAATCATCCGAACCAAAGGTGGCGGTATAAAAATCCGCGTCATGGCAGCAAATACAATTAATGTCATAGATCCATCAACAAAAAAAGCAATAAAAGTAACAATGAAAAACGTTACTGAAAATCCTGCAAATAGACATTATGTAAGACAAAATGCATTAACAAAAGGTGCAGTTGTTGATACAGACAAAGGAAAAGTCCGTATTACATCTCGACCAGCACAAGATGGATGCCTAAACGGCGTTTTATTAAAATAATTATTTTTTAATTACTTATTTTCTATAAATATTTTTAAAGGAATAGTAACAACTCCATATAATGACACTTGATGAACAAGTCTTACGTGAAAAATTATTGCTAAGACCTACTCGAGAAGCAATAGTTATTAGTGCAATGAGTAGATATAATCAATTTCTTGAACAAACTACAACAAGAGACGCCCTTGAAAAAAAAATCCAATTACCTATACCAAAAAGAGTCCCTGATTATCTAAAATATATGAGTGCCCTAGAAGCAAGAGGAATAGTTGTAAGATTAAAACCTGGACAATCAGTAACACAAGCACTTCAGGAACTTGCACCGTATCAAATCTTAAGGTTAGAACGAGAATATAGTATACCTGCTCCACTTTCACAAACACTCATTAAAGAACCAGGCATTTCACCACAAGAAGCTATAGATCAAATCGTTAAATTTTATATGAGAAAAGAAGAAGAACATCATATCGTTACAGTACGAAGAGGATTAGGAAGAAGAGCTGTTCAAGAAAGAGACATAGAAGATGTTAAAAAACACATGGCTCAATACAGATCTGAAAATGAACAAAGGATTATTGAACGTGCAACAGCTGCTGTTTCTGATATGCCTCATTATGAGCGGTTAGGATTAACACGAAGTGCTGCATTAAAGCAAGCATTAGGAACTCCTGAAGCAAAAGGAAGATTTTCAATTACTAATGGATTACTCGAAGAAACACATCTTACACCTGAAAAAATATTTGCAGCAGCGTTTAATATTGCAGATCCAAATCAATTATATTTAACAGAAATGTATCATGGAGTTGAAAGAAGTAGACAACATGTTCTTGTACTTGATAATTGTGATGCTGCAATGCGATTATTAATATATCATTTTATGCAACAAAAATTAGATTCCCCATTATTATTTGAAATGAGTAAACCATATGCAAATTGTGTAGAAGGAAACGTACGTTCAAGAAGTGAAGGCCGACAAGCACATGCAGTAACTGTAACTTCATTACCTACTTTTTCTTCCGAAGAAAACGTTGTTTGGAGAACACCATTCGACACGGAACTACGATGCAGATGCAAAGATGCAGAATATAGGGCAGAATTACATGCTAAAGCACAGTACACATTTATTTACACAGATACGCATGCACTTGCACTCGCATATTATGCAATGCGTCAAGCTGAACGAGAAGACGGTTTTGTAATTAATCCATTCCCATTACCAACAAAAGAAGCACAAGAACTATATCGTAAAATTGAACACCAAATGCTTATTGATTCTCGCTTAGAAAATAATGTATATCCTGCAAATAAAGCAGAACGAGAACGAATAAGAATTGAAATAGTCCGAACAATAGGATACGAAAGAGCATGTACTCATAATATTCTTGAAGGATATGAAACAATCAGACGAGTTCTTTTACGATAACTTATTAATCACATTTTCCAATTCATCAACATTCTTTGCCTGTGCTAATTTCAAGCGCAATTGTGCACCGCCTGTCATACCTTTTGTAAACGAATTTACATGCATTTTCAATTGAGAAAAAGGAAGGGATACAGTTTTCCAAATTTTTAAATATTCTAAAAAAAGCTCAATCTGATTTTTCTGTTCTAAAAATTTACCTGTTTTCAAATAATGATTAATGCGAGCAAAAATAAATGGATTACCCATTGCAGCCCTGCCTATCATAATAGCATCAACACCTGTTTCTTCAAACATTTTTTTAGCAGACAATTCATCCACAATATCACCATTGCCAATAACAGGAATGTTAACACTTTCTTTAACTTGTTTGATAATATCCCAATCTGCTTTCCCAGAATATCCTTGTCTCAAAGTTCTCCCATGAACTGCAAGAGCAGATACTCCAGCTTTTTCAAGGGCCTTTGCCAATGAAACTGCAATAATATGCTTCTCATCAACACCTATCCTCATTTTGACTGTAATAGGTTTTTTACTAACCGAAACCATTGCTTTAACAATCTCAGGAATTTTTTCTGGATGTTTCAACAATGCTGCACCTGCACCTGTCTTTATTATTTGAGGAGCTGGACAACCACAATTAAAATCAATAATATCTGCTTTATCTTGCAACAATTGTACAGCTTTTTTTATAGATGTAACATCTGTTCCAAATAATTGAATTGCAACAGGACGTTCTTCGTCATCAATTTGCATCATTCGTACTGCATATTCAGTTTTTTTTGTCAGTGCAGTTGCATGAACAAATTCACTATAAACCAAACCAGCACCATATTGTTTACAAAGAATTCTAAATGCACTATTCGTAACCCCAGCCATTGGTGCAAGACAAAAAGGACTATCAAAAACAATATTTCCAATTTTAAATTGCTTCATAAAAGAGATTAAAACATAGTTGTTTAAAAAACTTTATTAAGTATTCTCCTCTTCTTTTTTGCATGATTTCATTACATACAACTAGTCCAACATTACATTGGGAATTTGACCAAAATATTTTTGTGTCATCTCCACTATTAAGAACATCGGGTTATGAAATGCAATTAATGGTACTGAATTGTGGCCAAAGATACCAAACAAAAGGTCCTGTTATTGTCAATGTTCTACATGGCTCATTAAGAATTCCAGCATTAATACAATGTGCTGCTGAAAGATATGAATCACCTTTAGAACTTCTTGCTGAAGAAGATTCCTTATTATTTCTCTGTTATGATAAAGGAGATAATAATAAAATAAAAGATGACATAAATGGTCTTGAGTTAAAATGGATTGAACCTGCAAAAGGATGTTACAGAACAGATCCAAAAATAGAAATTGATGGAATTAGAATCAATGTATGGTATCTTGTACCAAATAAAAATGGAGGCATTCATAATCATGCTCAAAAACAAGGCCATAATGAAGATGTATTTGTAGAATGGCA
>JBAZCJ010000047.1:0-5927 GCA_041671005.1 Candidatus Woesearchaeota archaeon
TAGTTGCATTATAAGTTCCTCCTGAATATATTAAAGTATACCCAACATCTTGAACTGTTGCAGTAACTGAAGAAATTCCACGATCATCTGTAACTGCTGCTTGCATAAGAACTGTTTCTAAGTTAGAAGCATATTCTGGAGTAAAAATTACTGAATTTATAACAGGATGTGTGTCTTCAATTCCTGTTTCTCCTGTATCAATTCCAGAATCTCCGGTATCAATACCTGTTTCTCCTGTATATTCAGATTCATGAATTGTAAAAGTAGGCCCTGATTCATAATTAAGTTGAGCAGTAATCCCATTATCAGTTAAAAAAAAATTATAATCATGATCTCCTACAGAAAATGTATTTGGAGAAATAGTTACTGAAAACTCAGTATAATAAGACGCACCAAAAAAAGAGGAGTTTTTTCTAGTTTCCCCTCGTTGAAGATCAAAAACCATTTCTGTGTTTAAAGTAGGATTAACAATAAATTGTCCTGTAAAATCACTATAAGATTCAATAGGATCATACGAAGTATAAGCATCTACATTAATAAGAACAGATTCAGATTCATCTATAAAAGTTCCATTATCAGAATCAGTAACTGAATAATCTCCAACCAAAAGATCTGCAAGAGGAGCCAAACAACCAGATGAAATAGTAGGAGCTAAAGCAAGAACAATTGTTGATAAATCTTTACGAATACCCATAGTTTCCCCAAAAAGAAAGAAAGAAAAATCGATTTATAAAGTTTTATCCCTTGTTAGGGGTTCATCTTTGCATTAAAAGCTCTATTTATTTAACAACAAAGGTTAATCAGAGGACATAAAAATTAATATTTGTACGAAAAACATAAATAGGAACTAAAATAGATTAACAATATGAAAAAATACGAATATCTTTCTCATACCTCAGAAGAAAAATTTGCAGCATATGGCAAAACAGTAGAAGAAGCATTTTGCAATGCTGCATTAGCAGTAGAAAATATAATTGTACAAACAGATAAAGTAAAACCAATAATAAAAAAAAAGATTATAATTGAAACAAAACATCTCAAAGGATTACTATTTGACTTTTTACAAGAATTACTTATTTTATTTGATAGTGAACATTTCATTATTCATAAAATTACAGATATGCACATTCAACAAAAAGAAAGAGATTATGTGTTAGAATGCAATGCTCATGGAGATAATGCAAAACAATATTCTATGCTGTCTGGAGTTAAATCTGTCACATACAATGAAATGGAAATTAAACAAGAAAAAGAATTATGGACAGTCACTGCAGTTGTAGATGTTTAAAATTTGAGTAATGTATATAAATGAAACAGTCTTTTCTTAAGATATGACAAAACCAACGTTAAAAAGAATATCCTCTGTTGAATGGGAAATTCCAAAAACTGGAAATATGAATGTACCTGTAAGAATTTTTGCTTCTGAAAAACTTATCAAACAAATGGAAACAGATGATTCTTTACATCAAGGAATGAATGTTGCATCATTACCAAATATTCAAAAATTCAGTTATATGATGCCTGATGCTCATCAAGGATATGGAATGAGTGTTGGTGGCGTTGCTGCATTTCCAGTTGAAAATGGAATTATCAGCCCAGGAATGACTGGATTTGACATTAATTGTGGAATTAGATTATTAACAACACCATTGACAAAAGAAAAAGTTGAACCAAAAATAAAAGAATTATTAGAAGAATTATTCAAAAATGTTCCTAGTGGAGTTGGAAGAGATTCCAACATTCATCTCAAAAGGGAAGAACTTGACGATGTACTTAAGCGAGGATGCAAATGGGCTTTAGATAACGGTTATGCTTTTGAAGAAGATGTAGAAGTAACAGAAAGCAATGGCTCCCTTTCCCTAGCTGATCCTACACATGTTTCTAATAATGCAAAAGATAGAGGAAAAAATCAGTTAGGAACACTTGGTGCAGGAAATCATTTTCTTGAAATACAATATGTTGATGAAATTTATGATAAAAAAGCTGCAAAAACGTTTGGCATAACAGAAAAAAATCAAATATGTGTTATGATTCACTGTGGAAGTAGAGGTCTTGGTCATCAAGTATGTTCTGATTACTTAAGAAAATTTGAAGATACATTTCCTGAAATAGCAGAAAAATTACCAGATAGAGATTTAATTTATGCACCAGCTAATACTCCGTTAGCAAAAGAATATTTTGGTGCAATGTGTGCATCTGCAAATTTTGCATGGACAAATAGACAAATAATTGCGCATGGGATTAGAAAAGCATTCAAAACAGTGTTAGGAGTTCCACCAAAAGAAATCACACAAGTATATGATGTTGCACATAACATTATTAAAAAAGAATCTTATGAAATAGATGGTGAAATGAAAGAATTATATATCCATAGAAAAGGAGCAACAAGAGCGTTTGGTCCTGGAAATCCTGAAATTCCAAAAAAATACAAAGAAATTGGTCAGCCAATTCTTATTCCAGGTTCAATGGGAACTGCATCATTTGTATTAGTTGGTACCGTAAATGCTGCTGAAAAAAGCTTTGCATCAACAGCACATGGGGCTGGCAGAGTTATGAGCAGACATGAAGCAAATCAGCGATTTACTGGGGAAGGAACAAAAAAAGAACTTGAAGAACAGCATATTTATGTCAAAGCTGCATCATGGAAAGGCATTTCAGAAGAAGCACCAGGAGCGTATAAAGATATTGACGAAGTAGTCAAAGTCAGCCATGACGCAGGCATTGGAAATCTAGTTGTACGTTTAAAACCTCTAGGCGTTGTGAAAGGATAGGTTTATATATTTAATTTCTCAAAAAAGATAGAAGAGGTGTTATTATATGTCAAAAAAAAAAGCAAATTTATATTTATTAGCAATAGTAGGTATTGTTGCAATTGTTGGGATCGTTGTTCTTATTTTAAACAGCGTGGGAACATCATTAAATTTAGACAGTGATACTACAGGAATGGTATACCAAACCTTAAATCAAAAATATATAGAAAAAATGTCAACTACAAGAGACGTCTCTGGTATAAGCACAAATCAAAAAGTAGTCGTTTATGGGGGAAATATTGTAGCAGAAGGAGCCACTGATATTAGTGCACAAGATGCTACTGTTAGTGGAATGGATTGTGGAACCCAACTTTGTTGTGGTGGAAAATGCGGCGGCTGTGCTGCATGTACATTAGATACATCACTAGGGTGTCAAGAGTGTCCACAAAAAATTACTACTACAAGAATAGATAAATATATGGGTGAAAATCCTGAAGATATGATGGAAGAATATGTTAATACTGAAGAAGAAGAAGATATAAACACATATTAACACAATAACTTTTTAAAACCTTCTTCCTTTCTTTTTTTTATGACTCGAGCAACAGAATTTATGGCGGGAATAAGTTTTATTATTGCACTACTTGCAATAATTTACAGCTTTGTATTATTCAACATGAATATTGTTGATTGGGGAATATTCTTACTTGTTATTGGCTTTGTAACAATGCTATTTTTAGGAATAGTATTTTTAAGAACTAAAGATTAATTATTGTTCCTTCTTTACCCACATTGATTACTTTTGTTTTACCAACCATTTCTTCAATACCTTCTGCTTCATGCACATGGCTACAAAGTAAAAAGTCAGGTTTAAATTCATGAATTGCTTTCGTTACACCTTTACTCCCAGCAATAAAATCAGAAAATTTTTCCATTGCAGTCTCTGAGGGATGAACATGAGTAACCATTATTTTTTTCTGTAAATCTTTAATTTCTTTAAACCCTTTTCCTAAAATATCAAATAATTCTTTTTCTTGAAATTTTGTAACAGGCCCAATATTTGCTCCACCACACCCAAAAATACCAATGTTATCATATTTCACACTATACCCATGAATATTTTTAACACCATACATACTTACAAGAAAATCTGCAGTTGCAAAACTATCATGATTGCCTGGGACAAAAAGCACTTTCTTTTTTTTCTTTAAAAATTTACCAAGGATATTATCTGGACTTTCATCAAAATTTGTAATATCTCCTGTTAAAATAACAAGATCAACATTTTCTTTTTCAGCCTTATTTGCTAATCGAGTAGCTAAACTTTGATCCCCATGAATATCACCAGCTGCAAGTATTTTCATAAGAAGAAAAAAGATACAGATAATTATAAAGGTTTCTACCTACTTTAAAGAAGAAGATAAACTAGCAAGATAACCAGCTGCAGCTTATTGCATTTTTAATTTGTTTGCATATTGCAATCCATTTGTTTCCGGAATATTGACTAAAATTAATGCAGAAGGATCTCTATATCCTAATTGTTTGTTTGCAACAAATTCTGGAGGAATAGGAAATGGATCAAACCAATAAAAAACTACACCTTCTTCACGTGCAATTTGTGCAAAACACTCTGTAACACCTATTAATGTTCCAGATCTTCTACCAAAATCATCATTAAAAATAATTCCCCCTTCATTCAATCTAACTAATGAGTGTTGAAATAATTCTCGAGTAGTATAATAATCATGTGCAGCATCAACAATAGCTAAATCAATTTTTTCACCACTTAACCAATCATCTAAAGTTCTTCTAAATTCTAGTGAACGAGCATCTGCCCGTACAAGTGTAACTTTATGTTCTGCAGAAGAACCATGAAAATAATGACCAACAGGAAATTCTGTTTGATGCATAAATACTTCATCAGGACCCCATGGTGCGTGTTGTTCTAAATTATATCGTACTTCATCAGGTAAATCAACAGTTAAAATGCGAGCATCAGAAGGTGATTCTTCTGCTAAAATTTGTGTAGTTAATCCATATTGAGTTCCATATTCAACAATACGTTTTGGTTTAAGCCAACGAACAAGTCTTATCAAAAATTCTCGTTCAGTACCATTCATTGTTCCATAAATTGGATTAGGATATTTTTCTGGATTATATGACTCATCCATCATTCCTGAAAAGATTCTTTGAAGATCCGAATAACCTATAGGAAATGGTCCTGGATATCTGGCAAATCTTTTTCCAAGAGGTCCTGCAATCTCTGTTGGCGGAAGAAATGTTGCTTTTCTTAAATTTGTCATATAAGATAGTAATGACAGTTCATTTTTAAAAGTTATGAAACTTTTTATAAATACCTTCTTTTTTCTTCCCTATCATGCAACTTATTATATTTGATCTTGGAGGAATTTTAGTTCCTGAAGCTACAGAAAAACAAATATACCCAGAAATTGCTAAGGAATTAAACATAACAGTAGAAGAATTTAATGAAGCAGTAAAAGACTTCAAGCCAATGGTTACAGAAGGATTTCTTACACTCAAAGAGATGTACACAAAAATAATTACAAAATTCAAATTAAAAATAACACCTGAAAAAGTATTAGAAAAACATAAAGAATTATACATTAAATATTCTACAAAAAGAGATGAAGAAATAATAACATTAATTGAAAAATTGAAGATTAATTATGAAGTTGTTTGTTTAACAAATACAGAAACAGAAATTGCAGAGTATAATAAAGAGCATGGCCTATTTCAATATTTTGAAAAAGCATTTTTATCCTGCGAAATGAAAATAAAAAAACCAAATCCAGAGATTTATAAGAAGATCTGTCAAGAATGCAATTGTGCATCAGAAGAAGCATTATTTATTGATGATAATGAAGAATATACAGATGGAGCAGTTGAAGCTGGATTAAACGTCATTTTATTCCACAATAAAAAACAATTAATGAAAGATTTAGAAACATTAGGAATCTTGTTCTAAAAAATAAGCGCCGGAAGGGACTCGAACCCCCGAATAACCGCTCTGCAGGCGGTCGCTTGCTATTAGTTGCAATCAAGCATCCTAATCTTAGCCGCTTGGCTACCGGCGCACTAGCCAATAAAGAACAGAAATAATCATTTTGTTTATAAAATTTATCAATCCAAAAACAACCGACACCATTCATCAAAAAT
>JBAZCJ010000047.1:5937-9230 GCA_041671005.1 Candidatus Woesearchaeota archaeon
GTGTTGAAAAATTTATGAAACAAATTGGTTTTCAGAACATAAATAAAAAAAGAAAGTATGAAGATGCACTAATAAAAAGAAATATTTCAGAAATTAAACATATTCCTAAGATATACAGAGAAGTATACACCCCCAAAATATAAATTACTTTTACAAAAACAACCGACACCATTCATCAAAAATTTTAACTTTATCTTCTCCCCATTTCTGTACTGAAACTCTTATTTTTTCCAAAGATTTTTCTTTAGTAAGATATTCTTTATTTTTAGAAAAAAATTTATCAGAAAAGCATACTATTTTTTCTTCCCAAGACAAAGGAATCATATCACGATGAGGCAACGGTAGCTGTTGTGCAATAATATCTGCTTTTGATAATCCTACTCCTACATGTCGTTCACAAATTAATGCATGAAACGGTAATCCTTCTTTTCTGAGTAATTCTGCTCCTAAATATCCATGACAAATATAAGGTAATTTCCCCTGACAACCAAGAACAGGATCATGAACAAATTGCACACCAATATCATGAAGCAGTGCAGCTTCTTCAATGAGTTTAAAATTTAATTTTATAGAAGAATTTTTTTCCTGAAATCGTTTTGCAATACTCAACGCTTTTTGTGAAACTACTTTTCCATGTATAATAAGCATAGAATAAGCTAAAGAATTTTGAGAATAATACTTGTCTATCAATGCTTTCGAGTCCATAAGACCTAAAAAAGCAAAGATACATTTAAATAGAATACGGTTTTTCAAAGATCTATGGGCCTGTAGCGCAGCCTGGATAGCGCATCTGCCTTCTAAGCAGGAGGTCGTGGGTTCAAATCCCATCAGGCCCGTATTTTCTTTTGTTTTAATATAACTAAATGCAAATAATTATAAAATACTTAACAAAAAAAACATATAATAATCAAAGAAAAAAATATACATTGAGAATAAAAATCATAAGAAACATACAAAAATATTAAAAAAGTCCTCATAACGACAACTTTTATAAATGACTTGCTATCTCTCAAATACCATTCAGCAAAATATCGTCTGAAGTGTATGTAAGGTAATGATTATATACAAAAACACATAAGCCTGAAAAGATGCTTTTTCAGTACAGGTTGTGTCTCAACAACTTCTACAGAAAGTTCAATAATAGGTTAAGTACATATTCTTTTCAGGGGAATTGATATACAATGCCAAAAGCACATAACCCAAGACACGGATCAATGCAAATATGGCCACGCAAGCGTGCGTCTAGACCATACCCTAGAGTTCATTCTTGGCATCAAACTAAAGATGCTCAACTTCAAGGATTTGCAGGGTATAAAGCAGGCATGACAAAAATAATTATTATTGATAACCGCGCAAAATCTCCTTCTAAAGGACAAGAAATTGCAATGCCTGTCACAATCATTGAATGTCCGCCAATGAGAATTGTTTCTGCTCGATTTTACAAAAAAACACCATATGGATTAAAACTCACAAAAGAACTTAATTTCAAAGCAGAAAAAGAACTTAAACGAAAAAAACCACTTCCAAAAAATACAAAAGAAGCAGAATTAGAATCTATAAAACCAGAAGAATATGATGAAATCAGAGTTAATGTTTATACACAACCAAAATATGCAGGCTTCAAAAAAACACCAGAACTTTTTGAAATGGGTCTTGGTGGAAGTAATGCAGACAAATTTAATTACATTAAAAACAACGTCGGAAAAGATATAAAAGTTTCTCAAATATTTAAATCAGGTCAAATTGTTGACACTGTTGCAGTCACCAGAGGAAAAGGATTTCAAGGCCCAGTTAAACGATTTGGTGTTGCAATTAGACATCATAAATCTGAGAAAACAAAAAGAGGTCCTGGAAGTTTAGGTGGTTGGATTTCACAAGCACACTTTATGTACCGAGTTGCACATGCAGGTCAAATGGGATATCATAATAGAACAGAATATAATAAATGGATTATCAAAATTTCAGATAAAGCAGAAGAAATTAATCCAAAAGGCGGCTTTAAACATTATGGAATTATCAAGAATGAATATATTCTTGTCAAAGGATCTGTACAAGGTTCTGCAAAAAGATTAATACGATTTAATATGCCAAAAAGACCAAATCATCTTGTGCCTAAAGAAGCACCAAGTATAGTATATACTGATATTGAATCAAAACAATAAATGTGAACAAATATGAAAATACCAACATATTCATTACAAAAAACAGAAATTGCAAAAAAAGATCTTCCAGCATGTTTTCAAACTGAAGTTCGAACAGATCTTGTAAAAAAACTTATCCTTGCATTACGAGCAAATAGCAGACAACCATATGGTGCTGATCCAACTGCAGGAAAAAAACAAGGTGCAAAACTCTCACGAAGAAGACGAGACTTCAAAACATCATATGGGTTAGGAATTTCACGAGCACCAAGAAAAGTTCTTGCACGCCGAGGAACACGATTCACATGGGTAGGTGCATTTTCCGCAGGTTCAGTAGGCGGTAAAGCAGCACATCCACCAAAAGCAGAAAAAAATTGGAAACAAAAAATAAACAAAAAAGAAAAGAAAAAAGCAATGCAATCACTATTAACTGCATCATTAAAAAAAAATCTTGTTGAAAGTAATGGTCACATTGTTCCAGAACATTATCCATTCATCATTGAAACAAAGTTTGAAGAACTTGCAAAAACAAAAGATGTTGTTGCAGCATTAGTAAAACTTGGCTTTAGTGAAGAACTTGAAAGAGCAGAAAGAAAAAAAATGCGAACAGGAAGAGGAAAAATGCGAGGACGAACATATAAAAAAGCAAAAGGTCCACTCATTGTCGTATCTGGTAAATGCAAACTCCTAAATGCTGCAAAATCAATTCCAGGAATTGATATCACAGCAGTACAATATCTCAATGGAGAAATGCTTGCACCAAGCATTAAACCTGGACGATTAACATTATTTACAGAAGCAGCAATAGAAAAAATTGCAAAAGAAAAATTATTTATGTGAGACAAAAAAATGGAAACAATAATTCAATTCCCACTTGCAACTGAAAAAGCTATTCGTATGATCGAATCAGATAATACTATGACATTTGAAGTAACACGAAAAGCAAAAAAACCAGAAATTAAAAAAGCAGTAGAAGTGTTATACAAAGTAAAAGTTGCAAAAGTAAATACATCAATTACTCCTCAAGGAAAAAAAAGAGCATATGTGCGATTAACTGCAGAAACACCTGCAATTGATGTTGCAACACAGCTCGGATTAATCTAAGTGAGACCATGGGAAAACGACTAACAGTTCAACGACGCGGAAAAGGAT
>JBAZCJ010000048.1:0-9085 GCA_041671005.1 Candidatus Woesearchaeota archaeon
GAAAAGCATATAAGATAAATGCCTGTTCTTTATCTAATGGACTCAGCCTATAAAGAAAAACTAAAAAAACAACATTATAGAATTATAGGAGAACATTCTGCTGTAAAAACATGTACCTGGACAAAACGTGCATTAAGAAATGAAGGAGTTTGTTACAAAAGTAAATTTTATGGCATCAAATCACATAGATGTATCCAAATGACTCCCTCATTAAATTTCTGCGATATGGATTGTTTATATTGCTGGAGAGAACGTAATAATTCCCCATTTGATATTGTCGATGATCCAAAAGAACTGCTTGATAATGCAATAAAAGCACAACGAAAACTTCTCAATGGGAATGGTGGATATGATAAAACAGACAAAAAACAGATGGAAGAATCAAAAAAACCATTACACGTTGCAATTTCATTAAATGGCGAACCACTTTATTACCCAAAATTATCTGAGTTTATTAAAGAAATAAAAAAAAGAAATATGACCAGTTTTTTAGTCACAAATGGACAATTACCATCAGTTTTAGAAAAAATTGAACTGCCAACACAGATGTATATTTCATTAGATGCACCAAATCCAGAATTACAAAAAAAAATAACACGTTCAATACATACTGATTCTTGGGAAAGATTAATGAAAAGTTTAGATATTCTCGCATCATTAAAAGGAAAAACACGAACAGCAGTGAGATTAACATTAGTAAAAGGATTAAATGATAATGAACCAGAAAAATATGCAGAATTGTTTAAAAAAGCAAATCCTGATTTCATAGAAATAAAAAGTTATATGTTTGTTGGTGCTTCTCGACAACGATTAAAAATAGAAAATATGCCATATTACGATGATGTTAAAAATTTCGCACAACAAATAGAAAAATATTGTGATTATAAAATTATAGATGAACAAAAAATATCACGAGTTGTATTGATGACAAAAAAAGATTCTGCAGAAAGGTTTATTGAATTTAAAGATTTAAAATAATTCCTTTTGGCCCAGGATTAACAAGCGTTGTATTCTTAATATGAGCAACAGTCCCAGCTGCTTCATGAATATGACCGCTAAAAACATAGTCAATATGCTGTTTAATATAAAAATCCCTAAAAGATTTATTACCGCTAGATTGATCACCCACTGCATCAACCTTTGAATTGAATGGAGGCCCGTGAAGCAACAAAACAACTTTTGGTTTTTTGCCTTCTTTAACAATAGTTTCTTTATACTTTTTTATGCCTGTAATAAATCGTGGGCTATAAACTGTTTCAAATGCCTTATCATGTAATGAAAACCCTCCCCCACCATAACCAAGAAAAATAAGATAACTAATTCGAAGTATTTTTTTGTGCACAAATAATATATTTTTGTATTTTTTGCATTGATCTGCAAGTTCTTGTGCAGATTCATGATTACCATGAATAACTAAACACAATTTTCCAAAACTATCTATTTTTTTTAAAAGTTTTTCTTGATGTTGGCCAAATATAGTAAAGTCACCTAAGCACAAAAGCAATCCTGCTTGCTTTGCTTTTTGCTCTAAAAGTATTAATGCTTTTTCACTACCATGCACATCTGAAAATATAAGGACTTTCATAATAAAGAAAAAAACAAAGTTATATTTAAAATATGAGGAAAATAGTAGTAAAATACAATTTCTTAAAAAAATGTGTATATATTAGCACCCATAATAATCCATTAACACAATTTTATCTAATGTATTAAGATTATCAACAATGTACAATCTTCCTTTACCAAACTGCACAATTTTTTCTGCTAATTCTTTTCCTTTTTTATCTAATTGTATGCCAATAAGAGAAATCGTTATTCCTGCTGCTGATGCCTTTTCTGCTGCTTCAAGTGTTGCTTTTGCAGGATCTTCACCAACAGTAGGTATTGCATCAGTTAAAAGCAACAGATGTTTTGTTGCATCTTGAATATGAAATAATTCAAGGGAGTGAAGAATGCATGCAGCAAGATTTGTCTCTTTTGACGGCTGAATCTTAGTTATCTCTTTAAGTAAAAGTCCAAAATCATTACATGGCGCAACAGAATGCTGAATATCCTGACCAAAAACAATAAGTCCCACTTCATCTTTTTCTTCTAATGCTTTAAATGCAAGTGCAACACCTGCTTTTTTACACGTTTCAATTTTTACTCCTTTCATACTACCAGATGCATCTAACCCATAAATAATAGAAATTTTACCTTTAGATTCTCTACTAAAAATACGTATATCATCTTTAAACAATACTCCGTGTTGTCTTCTAATAGCTGTTTTAAGCGTATTTCGTAAAGCAATATCTTTGTAACGATCACCTTTATGATACTGTCGTACACTAACAGGCATACCGTAATGAGCTTGATTTTTTGAAAACTTCTCACCCAAAAAACCTTGAGCATCAAGAGAATCAAGTTCTTCAGTGTATAATAATAATGCAGCAAGTTCAATACCCTTATCAGTTATATCTCCATGTTTTGTAAGAATACCTTTTTCTTTCATTGATTCAAATTTTTCCTGCATTTTTTTTTTAATTTCTCGTTGAAATTCAGGAATACGAATATTATTTTCGACATATTCTTCATCATACCCTGTCATTTGCCTAATAAGTTTTTCACCAAATAATTGTTTTGCCATCTTATAATTTTTAACAAGTTTTTCAAACATAAGATCCGGTGTAAAAGAAAAAAGAGATTGATTAATAGAATCCTTAATTATTTTTGCTTCATCAATAACTGTTTGATCATTTTCAAGAACAGAATGCATAAGTTTTTTTTCAACAGAAAAATTTAATTTACCAGATAATTCTTCAATTTCTTCAGTTTTTTTTATTTCTGTTTTTTTTGTCGCGCTACCGTGAATCACCGTTCTGCTCATCAAAAGAACGATCTTCAAGTGCCTGTTTTCCTAAACCATATTCAGTATATTCTTCTAATGCTTTTTCGATGAACTCTTGAGGAGATTGAAGATAACGAACACTTGGTTTTAATTTAATTCTGTGTGCAACAACTGATGGAATAACTTCTTTAACATCTTCAAAAGAAACTTCTGACCTATTATGAAGTAATGCTGTACTTTGTGCACGTTCATAAATCCCGATTGTTGCTCTCACGCTAGGTACGGTTTCTAATTGTTTATTTTCTCGCAATTCACGAACAAAACCAACAAGATACACTAACAAATGAGAAGGAAATGTTACGATCATTTTATGTGCTTTTCCCAGAACAATTTCCTGTTCAAGTTCTGCTGTTTCTGGATATGTCATAGTAAGCATATCCAATCTATCCAATAAAACATCACTTAATCGCTCTGTGTTTGTATCATGTGGATTCATTGTTGCAATAAAAATAAATTGGGCTGGAAAATCAATATCATAGGTCCCAATAGTAACAATATGTTCTTGAAGGACTTGCAACAATGCATTCTGAAGCTTTTCAGGACATCTATTCAATTCATCAAAAAACAAAACGCCATTGTTTGCTTTGAATATTTTTCCCGGAGTGAATGCTTCTGTACTCATTGGTCCAAATTCAAGTGCTTTAACAGGATCAATATCCCCAAAAAGATCTTCCACAGTTAAGTCTGGGCTTCCTTGAATACGAATAAAGCGTTCCTGACCCTTAATTATTTTTGTTTTAATATGTTTTTCAATTTGACATTGTGGACACAACGGCTGTTTAGGCAAGCAATGATATGGACAATCATTAACTTCTAAATCAGGTAATACGCTAGCAACATTTTTTGCAAGTGTTGTTTTTCCAATACCAGGTTGACCAAGAATAACAATATTTCTTCCCATTAAAAGTGCTGATTTCAATTCTTCTTTAACTTTTGTTTGACCAATAATGTCTGGAAAAATATCTTTATCTGTTAAAAAAACTTTTTGCATAGGTGTAAGAGACATGACAATGAAAAAATGAGCAATGATATATAAATATTTACATAACACAAATGCGCCACTTACTTCATACTCGCTTATCCCTACTCTAAAAAAAGAGTTTTACAGTTCACAAATTAGTGATGGCACATTTGTGGAATTAAAAAGTGGGCATATATTGTGGACAATTCAACCCTTTACCTAAAGATAGTTAATTTCTTCGAATTTCTTTAAAAATTTATAGAACTAATAGTTGCCAAAGCAATTGTAAGTTTCTTGCCCACTTTTCAATAAAATGATATGACTTTTTTGTCACAGTAAGTACAGATAAATTTAAAGTAGAGTATCACTTTATAGTAACTATTCAGATATTAATGTCTCAAACACAAAGAAACATTTATATAAACAAAGAGCAAAAAAAATGACAAATACAATAGATCAATATGTAGGTGAAAATATGTCAAGTCATGCAGCAGCACATGGATCTCATGGAAGTAAATTAAAAAAAAAACATGAAGATATAGAAGCAGAACATCAAGAAGTATTTGATGAGATTGTTAATGACGCTTTTGATGAAACATGGCATAGAGAAACTACACAAACTCACAATGATGCGTATATCACTGCTATGGGTACATTAAAAGGAAAAAAATTCACAGACAGACCTGAAGCAGAAGAAGCTTTAATTGATGCAATAATAAAATATAGGACTGCAAGTGGCGTTCCTGTAAGTAGTGATTCTAAACATAGACATTACCTCCATCAAGAACTCAAACAAGTTATAGAACGTATAGAAAAAGATAGTCAAGGAAAAGTAACTATTGACACTTTAATAAAAGAAGGCAATACATACAAAATATTAGAAGCTATCCATCAAGAAGAATTAAGCAGAAATATTGGCTCTAAAGTAGGATATGAAATTGATAAAAGATTACCCCATGATCAAGACCCAGATTTCTACCAAGGAATTGTAAGAGCATATGGAAATTATACTGGAAAATTCTTTTCAAAAGGCAAACAAGCAAAATATGGAAATAGAGATACATTAGTTACATTGTTTACACAATTATATGAGCCTGAAGTAACAAGAAGAATAGACGAATATGTGAAAGCTGCTCCGAAAGATGATAAACATGGTGTACCCCATCATTAATTTATCTTTTCTTTATTTTTTCTTTTTCAATTGTTAAATCCACAATAGTAGATGGATGAGCTTTTTTAATTCCTTCATACAGAATAAATGCAACCTTTTTCTTAATAGTTTCATGAACATCATGTAATCCAGTCATAAACGGTTGACCAGAGATGTTCACACTTGTTGTCACAATAGGTTTTCCATATGTTTTAACAAACTTTGCAAACCAATGATTAGGAATCCTAACCCCTATAGTGTAATCTCCTAAATGAACAAAACGAGAAACTGCTTTTTTATTTTTAAGATGTAAAATCAATGTATATTTCCCTGGCAACTTTTTAAGCCATTTTTTTGCATGTGTATCAACAACACAATTTTGAAGAATCCATTGTTTATTTGGTACAATAATTGAAAATGGTTTTTTCTCACGATGTTTAAGAGCACGAACATGCTGTACTGCTTTTGTATTTGTTGCATCACACCCTATCCCATAAATAGTATCTGTAGGATAAATAAATGCACGAGCTTTATCAATAAAATGAAAATAGTCTAATTTATGTTTCAAAAAATGAGGTTTGTGAACAACTGTCATAAATTTACTTAAGAAAAGCCTGTATTTATACCTTGCTAAAACTCGTTAAGTCTTTTAATAGATTGATGATAAACTAACGTACTATTCCCTCCTGAACCAACAACTCGTTTCAATGAAACAAACCCACCAAATGCAAGAGTATGTATTTTTCTGCTAAATGTTTTATATGATTGTTTACCACCTGAATCTTCATATTTTTTAAATAAATCTCCCATTTTCATACCAGTATTTGATTTAACAAGATCCAAAACAAATCTACATTCATCATCCAACTCAATCGATTCTTTAGTATATGCATCTGCTCCTTTATTCAAAACACGAGAAACATGATCTACTGTAATAATACGAGAACTTGTTTCTTCAGCAGTTTCTGCAGCCTGACGCATCACATGAAGACCTGCACGAATATCTTTTTGTTGAATAGTATGTTGTAATATTAAAGAAATTGCATCATCAGAAAGTACCCCTTCATTAAATGCAAACCCCTTACGCTGTTCAAGAATATCTTTAATTTCTTGTTCATTATAATCTCTAAACTCTAAAAGTTCAGGTCGTAAGCGTGAGCGTATTCGTTCATCTAATGTTGTAAACCATTCTTTATAATTTGAAATAAGAATTATTGTTTTTTTAAAAACATTTTCAAGAAGAGTATACAAAAAATCAAAATCTTCAAGTTTATCTACTTCATCAAAGCAAAATGCAACAGGAGTTTTGTTAAATTTCTCCTGCAAATCTTTAAAGATTTCATGTGTTTTTTTATTTTGATAAAATTTGTAGTTTACTGCTTCGCACAAAGCAATTGCTATTTTGAACGTACTATTATGCTGCCAACAATTCACATAAACTGGTAAAACTTCTTCATGTTCATCTTCAAGTTCACGAAAAACGTGTAATACTGCAAAAGTTTTACCTATACCAGGTTTACCATAAAGCATAATATTTTTGCCTGTACGTTCACTAAATAAAGGTCGAATAGCATTTGCGATTTCAAATTGCTCTTTTTCTCTGTGCAAAATCAATTTTGGCTGGAAAGAAAAATCTAATGCAAGTTCATTTAAAAAAATACTTTCTCCTGATTTCAGCATATTATCAAAAACACTCATGCAAAATAGAGAAAAAAAGAGGTTTATATGGATTATGGTATTAAGACTTCAATAAAAGAATGGATCACATCAATCGTGCACCACAACTAACACAAAATTTGTGTTGGTGATGAACAGGTTTACCACAAGAATGACAATATTTCCCAGAATGTTGACTTTGAACAGGTTGTTGTCTATACTGCTGCACTTGCTGTTGTTTTTGTACTTGCTGATGTTGAGCAGATTGAACTCTATGTTGAACAACATGTTGTGCTCTTTGATGCTGTACTTGTTGTTGAGGTAATTGTGATTGTTGTGATTGTTGAGACTGAACATATGGGTTAGGTACTTTATTCAAATCAACTGCTTCTTCTTCATCTTTAGGAAACATCTTATCTTTCATTTGATTGTAAGACATTTTTCCTAAACCATACACACACATAAAACCACCTAGAACAATAAAAATTTTGAGTGTATTATAAAAATAAATAGAAATTGCAACAACAACAAGACCTATAATTATAAAGATCCATTCATTCATTGCTTTAGTCATAAATGACTTTAAAGAAAACAAGTATATAAGATTTACTGCTTCTTTAAGAATTTCTTTCCATGCATGTATGGAACAAGAACATCTGGAATCTTAATTGTACCATCTTTTTGTTGAAAATTCTCTAAAATAGCAACTAATGCTCTGCTTGTTGCAACACAAGTACTGTTAAGAGTGTGTGGCGGATAATTTTCCTCTTTTCCTCGAACACGTATGCCTAACCTTCTCGCCTGATAATCAGTACAATTACTACAGGAAACAACTTCTCTGTATGCGTTTTGCACAGGATACCAAACTTCAATATCATATTTTTTTGCTGCAACTGTTCCAATATCCCCAGTACAAATTGCAACAATTCTAAAATGAAATCCTAATGACTGAAAAAAATCCTTTGAATTTTTTAATAATTCTTCGTGCAACTGCCAACTTTGTGAAGGCTCACAAACAATAGCTTGTTCAATTTTATTAAAATTATGCACGCGAAATATACCTTTTTGATCTTTACCGTGTGCACCTGCTTCTTTTCTAAAACAAGGACTAATCCCGCATAATTTCAAAGGTAATTGTGTTGGTTCAATAATCTCATTTTGAAACATGCCCATCATTGGATGTTCAGATGTTGCAATTAGATAAAGATCCTCTCCTTGAATTTTATACATTACATCTTCAAAATCGTGAAGATCTGTTACACCTTCATATACATCTCTATGCATAAATAAAGGAGTTTGTAAAATTGTAAACTCGCGTTCAAATAAAAAATCAACTGCATATCGTTGAAGTGCCATTTCTAATAAAACTAAATCATTTTTTAAAAAATAATGTCGTGCGCCTGCTATTTTTGCACCACGTTCAAGATCTGCAAAATCGAATTCCTGCATAATATCAATATGACTTTTAAGAGGAAATGAAAAAACTGGTTTTTTACCAAATTCTCCTATTGTAACATTTTCAGTATCATCTACACCAACTGGAACTGATTCATGCAAAATGTTAGGTAATCGTTTCAAATAATAATCAATTTCATCTTTAACATGATTTTGTTCAACATCAATATTTTCAATTAAACTAGGTATTTTTGCAACCTCTGCTAAAACAGTTGTTGCATCTCCTCCAGCTTTTTTAACTTGACCAACCTGACGTGATAATTCATTTCGTTTTGATCGTAATTTCTCTACTTGTTGCAACAAATCTAAATATTGTGCATCCAACTGAATTATTTTATCCAAATATGTCATGCGTTCAGTATCTTTTCTTTTTTCTAAATCTTTACGCACAATTTCTGGATTCTTACGAATAAGTTTAATGTCAAGCATAAAATAAAGTGAATGTGTGAGGTATATAAATATTTAGAAAAATACAGAATAAATTGATTGAATAACTCCGTTTAGATGCAAACAAAGATATGCCTTTCCACCTTTATTCAAATACTCTTTAAATATAGGATCAACAGAAAATTTCTGGTCAAAAACCATTTTTGCTTCAACTTCCCACTGCTGCGATGCAAGTAAAATAAATGTATCTGTACAAAAAAATGATCCTTTACCAAATGCCTGTGCCATTGCATACTGTACAGAACCATGTTCACAATCAGTAATAGAAATACAATTTTTTTGAATTGGTTCTAATGAAGTAACATCAAAAAGCTGACTTTTTCCATCTAAGACAGAACCCTTAACAAATTCTGTTGCAGTATATTGTTCTCCAATTCTTAAAATAATTGCAAGAGGAAATTGCCCATTTGAAATATCATAAGTATCCTCATCTCTAATTATATAAGGAAAATAATCTCTTAAAGAAATTTCAGAATTATTATGTTCAATAATACCATCAACAATACGAACATGATAATAATAAACTCTG
>JBAZCJ010000049.1:0-9036 GCA_041671005.1 Candidatus Woesearchaeota archaeon
TTCATTGTTGCAGCAACTGTGTTTGGCCGTGGAACAAATCGAGAAATATTTACAACAACAGGAGTTGTTTCTTCTATTAATTCAAGTGTTTGCTGAAAATCTTCTTCTGTCTCTCCTGGAAATCCAACAATAATATCTGTTGCAATAGTCATTTTAGGAATTGCTTTTTTAAATTCTGTAATACATTCTTTATACTCTTCTACTGAATAAGGTCTTTTCATTGATTTAAGAACAGTATTACTTCCTGATTGAATAGGAATATGAAGAAATTTGTATATTTTTGGATGTTGAAATGCAATGATAAGTTTTGTTAAATGACGATGCACATGATTAGGAGACGTCATGCCAACACGAATCATAAAATTACCTTTGATTTGACAAAGGGCCTCTAACAATTCTGGTAGCTCTAGATTATCTTTTTTGTCTAATCCATAAGCTCCTGTATCTTGACCTGTTAAATATATTTCTTTTACTCCTTCATTAATGCTGGTTTGGACTTCTTGACAAATATCCTGTAAAGGATAAGAAAAAACATGTCCTTTGATAAGTTTCACAGAACAGTAAGCACATGCAGATGTACATCCTTCTTCAATGGGAATAATATTAATGATTGAGTTTATTCTAACTTTTGGTAATTGTATTTTTACTTTTTTTTCTTTTGTTGTTGCATCAACAATTTCTCCATTTTGTACTTGTTTAACAACTGAAACAATATCTTGAATGTTATGAGTATTTATAAAAGAAATATTTGGAACAAACTCCCGTACTGCTTTTTTGGTATGTTCATGAATACATCCTGCTGCGATTAGTTTTGCACGTATTGATAATACTTTTTTTATTGCTTGTAATGCTGTATGATGACCTTTGACTGTACACAAGTTTAAGATTATAACATCTGCTTCAGTAGGTTGTTTAACTATTGCATATCCTGCTTGTTTTAGGAGTCCTGCCATAACTTCTCCTTCATGAATGTTGCTAGAACAACCAAAGGACTGTATTGTAATGTTCATACTGACGAACAAACTAAGAAAGGATTATAAATTTTGTTTCAAAAATGCAAAACAACAATCTTTATATATCCACAATTTATAAAAAAGACAAGATATTTTAGCCATGAGGTGAAGACTATGACAATGGAACTAGGCGGTAACATTCAATTGACTGGATTTAGAGAACTTGATCCTGCAACAATGATAATAGTAAAGAAGGTAGTAGGTAATTTTGTTAAACATGTAAGTAGTACATATAATAACTTTAATGGATTGAACATCACACTTAAATTAGTCCATGAACGTGAAAAATCTGAAAAATATGAAATTCATGCACATCTAAAAACAGATCAGACATACACTGCAGAAGTTGTTGATAGAAATCTTCTAATAGGATTAGATGCTGCGTTAAAAAGGGTTGAAAAAGAAATGCGACCAAGGGATTAAGTTTTTATATTATTATTATTCTTTTTATTTTTCATGGACATTCAAACAATTATTGTACACAATAAAATTCATGTTCTTGCTAAACCTAATGCTCATAAAACAGAACTTCTTACCATAGATCCTATTCAAAAAATTGCAAAGATTGCACTTAATGCTCCCCCAGACAAAGATAAAGCAAACAAAGAATTACTCCATTTTATGTCAAAACTTTTGAAAAAACAAGTACGCTTTGTATCTGGGTTAAAAAGTAAAAACAAAATACTTGAAATTCTTGATTAAGAAATTATATTTATTCATCATTATTAAACTCAGTATCTAATATTTCTGTTGGCCATGCAACATCGTCTTTACCATATTTATACGCCCTAAATATACTTTCACTTTTTGGTTTAGTTGATATACTATAATCCCACACAACTTTATTTTCTGAAGTAACTTCAAAAATTCTCCCACCGGTTCCTTCACAAATGAGGGTATTTCCATTTGGAAGACGCTGTGCACCACTAATATGATCTGAATAAAAACCGACAGCAGTATATTCCCAAACAAGAGCATCAATCTTTGGATCAATTTCTACTATACGAGAACTCGTTTTGCTATACTGATTATCAAAAACAAGAATATTTCCATTATCCAAAAGAGATGGATTATGTTGTTTCGTTAAAACACCCGAACCATATTCCCATTCAATATTTTTTGTATTTTTATCAATAATAAGAATAGTATTCAATTGACGAAAACTAATCATTACTGATTCTTTACCATTAAATGAATTTCCGTTAGGAAGATATTCAACAGCATTGGTATGAGTTAATTCATGACTTTCAAGTTCATCAAAAGAATATTTTCCCAGATCAATTTCGTCTTGTACATGCCATTCCCACACTATTTCTTGAGTGTTATAATCAATTTCAATTATCACATCTGTCCATAAATCTCCAGGGATAGTTGAGAAATATTTTTCCTTATTTTCTGAACTTACCTTTTCCCATTCAATCGCTAAAATGTTTCCGTTAGGAAGCTTTGAGAAATCATGATGTATATTTTGGTTTTCATATTTCCAAATAACATCTCCATCCCAAGATCTTTCTATCAAAGCAGAAATTCCAAAAGTAGAAGTCCCATTTTTTAGTTTTGCAGGAGATGCACCTGCCCCAGAAATATATAATAAAGTCCCATCTGGGAGAAGTTTTCCAAAAGGGTTACTTTCAACATCCCACTTATGTACAATTTCTTTATCGTTATTAATAAGATAAACATTCTGCCCATTTTTAGGAGCATAAAGAGTAAGACCATCATACACTTCATTTAATTGTGAATCATTATTCTCATTACTACAGCCATTAGCAAATAAAAAAATGATTATTAAACAAAAAATGATTAATTTGTTCATAAAAAAACTGATACTTTCGTATTAATAAACCTTTTCCATGAAAACTAATTTAATAAATAATTTGAACTAAAGAGAATTTTGAATAACTCCCCAAATTGTCAAAATTTTCAATATGTCAGAAATATACCATCATGTCTGTGACTGATGGATGTAAGTCCTCTAGGAAATCCAATAATAGTATATTTCTGAGCATGCTCAAAAACCACCAGGAACATGCCACCGATCTGTAGCGAATGAAGTGAGCGATGATAGGTGGTTCTTGACAGAACCGCTTTGAATTCGTATAAAACGAACGCACCACTCGCAAGCATCCCAATCACAGCAGAGCTGTGGGGTATTACTTGCTCGTAATCTGGTGCGTTCGTGGAATTGTGAAATCAGGTTGCAGCAGAGCTCGGGGTATTCGACCCAGATTTCACAATAAAAATTGAATTATTCAAAGCTCTCTAAACCGAAAGGTACTTAAATTGGTATCCTTTTAATTAACAATATGGCAAAGAAGAAAAAACTTCCTCAACGATACAAAAGTTACTTAAAAGATTCTTTAACTAAAAAAATGTACAAAAATGTAATTGAAGAATATACTAGTATTGCAAAAGTATACGATGATAAATGGGGAAAATACCTCGCATCAACTGAAGAAGCACTTTTGGAACAACTCAAACTAAAAGGAAAAGAAACAATTCTTGATGCTGGCTGTGGAACTGGTTCATTACTTATAGCAATTCAAAAAAAATTCAAACATAAAGGAAAAATACTCGGATTTGATATTACTCCTGCAATGCTTGAACTGGCAGAGTTTAATCTTTCAAAAGGCAAATTCAATAAAAGTCTTCAATTAGAACTGGCACATTGCGAAAATTTCAGTGCAAAAGATAACAGCATAGATATTATTATTTTTTCCAGTGTCCTTCATCATTTACCTCATCCTGAATCTGCATTAACTGAATTTCACCGAGTACTAAAAAAAAATGGACGATTACTTCTCGTTGATTATTGTACAGATTACCCTTCAACAAAATTGTTTGATTACTTTGCGCGCTTATTCCATAAAGCGCATCATAAAGCATATAGTTCAGAATATGTTAAAGAACTACTTATCTCACACAAGTTTAAAGTTAGTGCGTTTAAAACTTGGAAAGCAACTGCTTTCAGAGGAGTTATGCTCTTTGAAGCACGAAATAAGTAAAGAAGTTCCACTTTTTTATTAAAATGCGGGAGCTTTCGACTTATTTGAAGTAAGATTTTTATAGTTGAATTCTTTTACAAACACCATGGCAACCCAAGAACTTGTTGAATACATTAAACGACAACTTTCACAAGGCCACAATGTGACCACAATACGAGAACATCTTTTAAAACATAATTATCCTGAAACAACTGCAGATGAAGCCCTTCACAAAGCAACTGAAGAAGTTGGTGCAACAATAAAACATCCACGGTTTCCATTCAAAAAAATGGCATATGCATTCATTACTCTTTTTGTCATTATCGGCATTGGTTTTGGGATATTCCAAATGTTCGGTTCTAAAGATCTTGCAGGAGCTGCAACTGAAGCTGAACCTTCTATTACTATCGAAACACAATCTTCTCCAGAAGAAGAACAAGAAATACTTATTGAAGAACCAATAGAAGAAGTTGTTGAACAACAACCTGAAGAAAATACTGAACAATTGCCTTCAGAAGAACTTGTTGAAGAAAATGTTTTAGAAGAAACAACCGCAACTGAAATTATTCCAACACCTGAATGTACTAACAGTGATGATTGTACTTCAGCATATGTCTGCTATCAAAATGTATGTGAAATTGATAATGATAGAGATTTAGTTTCAGATACTGAAGAATCACTAAAAGGAACAAATACATTATCTCAAGACACTGATAGCGATGGTTATTTTGATTATACTGAATTTGATACAGGAACAGATCCACTTGATTCTGCATCGCCAGGATATACTTCATGTAGTCAAGCAACAGACTGTGCAGAAAATCAAGCATGTAACTCTGCAGGCATATGTACTATATGCTCTGATATTGATGCGGAAAATTATAAGAAAAAAACAACCTCTTATGGGATTCATTACATTTCAGGAAATTCATTGTTCACCCAAGATGCATGCACTGATTCTGGAAAATTATTAGAATTTTTTTGTACATCTGACAATTATTTGTATTACAAAGAAATTAATTGTGAACAAGAATTTGGAACAGGATATTACTGCAATAGTGGAAAATGTATGAAATAATTTTTTTTGGGTAGGTTTACTTTTCAACAACAAAAATTGCATGATCTTTTTCAAATGGATCTAAACGAACAGACCAAATAACTTTTACTTCTTTTTCCAATTGCATTTTTACTTTTTCATAGACAGTTCTTGGATCTGCACAAACATCAATTGTTTTAGCCTTAACTGATAATATTGCTTTTTTTCCTGGCTTGAGAAATTTGAGATTTTTTAAAAATATTGCAACCTGATTTTTCTGCGCAATATCTTGGAAAACAAAATCTGCTTCACAAACCAAAGGCATATATGTTTCTGGATGATTTGCATCTGCTAAAATAGGTGCTATATTTTTTCTTTTCTCTGCTAAAAATACTAATCGTCTTAACATAAAAAAAGAAAGTTCAACTGCAAAAACCATTCCTTCATAACCAACAATATCAGAAACATGAGAAACTGTTGTTCCAGTTGATGCACCAACATACAGAACAACATCTCCTTTTTTGACAGGCAACAACTTGAGCCCTTTTGCTAACGCTGCACCTAACTTTGACTTTTGAACAGACCATTGCCTATATTTACCATCCATAATCAATTTTTCATCATAAACTGACTGTCCTGGAAGAAGATTTTTTGTCCAAAAAGAAGTACCTTTCTTTGACTGCTCTTTGTAAATACCTTGTTGAATTTCTTGAAGAGTCATATTATTCTCCTGTAATTAGATGTACATCTTTATCGAGTTGATCTCTTAATCCATACCCAGTATAAGAATCTCCCCTAAAATAATCTATTTTTGCTGCGAGACTTACTGCAGACGCGATTTTTCTTGCAATCTTACCATGAACAGCATTTTTTGCTGATGCCAACAATGGATGCCTAATTATAACTCCATGACGTGGACATCTTCCTTGGTTTTTCAAATGTCGAAACAACGCAGTTTCTGCACCAAGCATCTGTATTGTTGAAGACGGCATACATGCAAGCCGTTGTAAACTTCTTGCCCGAGCCAATAATTCTGCTGCCAAGATATGACCTGCAACTGCTGTCAAATTTGGTGCTAGATCTTGCATTGTTTGTTCAATATATGATTCTAACTCTTGTTTTTCAGCATACATTTCTTCAATTTTTTTTGCATATAACTTAAGTGGAATAAGATCTACTTGACTAAAATCTGCACCCATAGAATCTGTTTTGTGAAATTCTGTTAATAATTCTTCTTTTGACTTTAAGTTAATAAGACGTACAAATGATTCATGATTACTAACCATTTCATCAATTTCTGGACAATATAACGCATACCATTCTCTTAATTTTTTTATTAATGGATTCATTGTTTTGTCAAGCGCTGTTATTGCTTCTACTGCTTGAATGGCAAGATGCTGTTTTGTAATTGCTTTTTTACAGGATTTTTTTGCCACTTCCATTGCTACAAGTTGAAACTGCTGAAGATATTCTTTCATTTCTGGAAATACATACTCTTTTGCAATCTTTGCAGTAGGATATTTTTTTTGCATCTGCCCTTCTTGCTGATTAACAAGACCTACATCCATGAAGTCGAGAGAATTTTTGAAAAGAATTTTACTCATTACTTTTTTGTTTTGCAACACAAATGTACCCATACAATTGGTGACAATAATTTCAGTCATATCTCACACTAAAAATAAGTAATTTATATAGTTTCGTCTTCATTCCAGTCAAAAGCGAAATATATATAAATTATAATCGATTTAATAAAAAATAAGGATTGGAGGGGAAATATGCTGATTCATCAACTTCTCAAAGAGACAGATTTTCAAGAAAAATGCACGTATTGTGGAAAAGATTTTCAACTTAAATCTCCTGAATTTTCTCGTTATGGTGACAAAGAATATGTTACATTATCGTGTGAAAAAGGTCATAAACATACTATCAAAGTTGATATGGACAGAAGATTTGATGCTATGTTAATTCATAGAGATATTGATGCAAACAAAAAAATAGATGTAAAACCATTAGAAAAAGTTGTTATTGAACACTAATCTTCTGTTGTGTTAGTAATATGAATTTCTACTTGTTCTTCGCTTTTGACTTCATTATAAGTTTCAGGGAAAGGAACACTGATAACAGTTGCTGTAGGAATTGGTTCCGCAGTAGCGTTAATTTTCTCTAAAAGCAACAAGGTCCCTATAATTGAAACAAAAAGACTGACTAAAACAATAATATGATGCATCTTTAAATCATTCATCAGACTTTTTTGAAGTTATATGTTTATATAGTTTTTTGATTGAACGTTATCACTTAATAGTAGTTATTTTACGAAACATTTATATATTACCTCCAATTTATACTCTATATTGAGGGGTTAACTATGGGAAGAGATTTACTTATCACAAGCATTGTTGCAACATGTATGTTGCTCATTGTAGTCAGTACACTCTTAGTTATTACAGAACAACAGCATTATGTTGAACAGCAATTACTTTCTGAAAATGTATATTCACAGAATTCTAAAATGCAAGATTTATCTGCATCATGGAATGACATTACAGCAGGAACAACTATTGTGACTGTCTATAAAACACCATCTCCAGAACCTGTAGAACCAATAATTATAGAACAAATACCTGTTGAAGAACCTATTGTTGAAGAAACGCCTGTTGAAGAACCAACTGAATTAGAACAAGTTCTTAACGATCTTGAACAAGCATTTAATGATGTTGATAATCTTGACGATGACGCACGTGATATTTATGATTCTATCTCTGACGCAGAAGATGATGAAGCATTAGAAGATTTAGAAGAAGATCTTGATGATCTTGAACAAGATAGTCTCGAAGATATTGAAGACAATTTAAATGACCTTGAAAACACATTTGATGACCTTGATTACAGAGATTTTGAAGGATATACACATGGAGATTTTGATGATATTGATAATAGCATAGACAATGCAAAAGAAAATCTTCAAGATACAAAATCATATATTGATACTACATGGGATTATTTACAGCAGAGATACAGTGAAGTGTAAATCTTTTTAAATTACATACTTTTTTCTTTAATTATGACAAACTTAATTATTATCGGAACAATTGGTTATGACACTATTGAAACACCATTTGGCAGACGAGATAAAGCTCTTGGTGGCAGTGCAACATACGCAAGCCTTGCTGCATCATTCTTCACAAAACCGGGCATTGTTGCAATTGTCGGCGAGGATTTTAAACAAGAACACAGACAATTACTTTCTTCACGAAGCATTTCTTTAACAGGCTTAAAACAAGTCCCTGGCAAAACATTTGCATGGGGAGGAAAATATGAATTTGATATGAATGAGGCAAAAACTCAGTTTACAGACCTTAACACACTCCTTGAATTTGATGCATCTGTTCCTGAAGAATATCGAAATGCACAATATGTTTTCCTCGCAAATACTGATCCATTATTACAAATGAAAGTTATTGAACAACTCAAAAACCCATCCCTCATTATGATGGACACTATGAATTTTTGGATTCAAACAAAAAAAGAAGCATTGCTTGAAGTCATAAAAAAAGTTAATGTTCTCTTACTTAACGATGGAGAAGCACGCATGTTATTTAACACGGTTAATCTTGTCCAAGCTGCACAATCTGCATTAAAACTTGGACCAAAATATGTTATTATCAAAAAAGGCGAACATGGTGCATTGCTTTTTAGCGACGGTAGGCACTTTAATGCTCCAGGATACCCTCTTGAAATTCTTAAAGATCCTACTGGATGTGGAGATTCATTTGCAGGAAGTCTTATCGGATACCTTGCAAAATATAATGCAGTTGATGAACCTTCACTACGAAAAGCTATTATTTATGGTAGTGTTATTGCGTCATATAATGCTGAAGATTTTTCTGTTGAAAGATTACAACGATTGACAGATGCTGAGATTGAAAAGCGATTTATTGAGATGAAAAAGCTAAGGGAATTTTAGTCACTTTTTAGTAGTAAAATATATAAAGAAAGCTCATTT